>CAUVJW010000008.1:0-29695 GCA_963552295.1 uncultured Streptococcus sp.
TTTCGTTTAGAGATGTGCGCGAGTTTTTACTAGAGAACTTGAGTACGGATGCCTATAATGCACCGCATTCCGTTCATACACGCGAAGTGTTAAATACAATCGATGAGAAAGTCTTCAGCGTCAACCGATTCTTTGTGGATTTACGTGATAAATTAATCGATGGTGCACGTCATAATTTTGTGAATCATTATGATGAGATTATGGACGGGACGTTTAACCAAGACTTGTTCAAAAATTCTTGGGCAGAAGATTTGTATATGATTCTTCGTAAATTTTCCGAAGAGAAAATTTATGATAACAAGGGGATTTTAAGATTAGAAATCGCGGGATATACAACGCTCACTTATTTATTAGATAGCTTTGCGCCTTCTTTAGTCGCATATGATACGAATCGTCATTTAGACTATGTAGAGTTGAAGAAAATCGGCATTATTTCTGAGAGTCAAAAACGTTCTTATCATTACTTTGCAGAAGGGAAGAGTGAAGTTGAAAAATTATACTTACGACTTTTGTTAGCAACGGATTTCATTTCAGGAATGACGGATAGTTATTCTCACCGCCTTTATTTAGATATGGTAGGAATTTAATTCAAAGTAGAAAATTACCATATATGGTAATTTTCTACTTCATAAATAAAATAATACCGCCGACGAAAAATTTTCGTTGGCGATTTCAATTTATCTATATTAATTGAACGTAGGTCGCTTTTTCTCCACTGGAATACTGATTTCAACAAAGTTATCAGCATGAATAATATCTAGACCTTCAGGTTCCATATGGAATAGGCGATGAACGACGAATTCAATTTCAACATCTTTAATACGTCTTTTTTTGTTTAAGATTACAATATCACGGTGAGTGGCAGCGTCAGCATAGAAAACAGTTGTTTGACCAAGTGAATATACCTTGATGAAGTACGCATCTGTATTTGCTAACTGTTCATTGACAAGTTGCGAGTGAGAATTGGTAATATCGATAAGTTTCATAGACACAGCCTCCTTCTGAAAAAATTCCTTGAAACCATTATACATTTTTTTTGTTTCATTTTCACCTACAAATTTAAGAAAAGTTATTAAATTTTAAAGAATTTTCAATCAAGAGATTTTTTTGTAAGTGTGATAGGGATTGTGATGAAAGTGCTTTTAAAAAATGTATTTAAATAGTTGTTAAATCTCTCAAAAAATGGTAATCTTATTAATTGAAAGGGTTGTATTTTTGAGGCTTACATGCTCTCGAACGTACATTTCTTAACAAAAATTTACTTTCAAAGGAGACTTTCAATATGGAAAAGAAAGAATATCATGTAATCGCAGAAACAGGGATCCACGCTCGCCCAGCAACTTTATTAGTTCAAACAGCAAGCAAATATAGTTCAGATATCCAATTAGAATACAAAGGAAAATCTGTTAACTTAAAATCAATCATGGGCGTTATGTCATTAGGTGTTGGCCAAGGTGCTGACGTAGTGATCACTGCTGAAGGTGCTGACGAAGCAGAAGCATTAGCAGGAATTGACGAAACAATGAAAAAAGAAGGATTAGCTGAATAATATGAAACCAACATTACAAGGGATTGCTGCTAGTGATGGCATCGCAATTGCCAAAGTATATACTTTGACTGAACCTGATTTAACAGTCACAAAAGTAACTGTTGAAGATTCAGAAAAAGAAGTTTCACGCTTGGATGATGCATTAGCAGCGTCAATAAAAGATGTCGAATTAATCAAAGAGACTGCTTTGAAAAACTTAGGTGAAGAAGAAGCGCAAGTATTCGATGCTCACTTAATGGTTTTAAGCGATCCAGAATTAATTGGACAAGTAAAAGATAGCATTACATCTAACAAAGTGAATGCGGAATCTGCATTAAAAGAAGTAACAGATATGTTTATTTCTATTTTTGCAGGAATGGAAGATAACCCTTATATGCAAGAACGTGCTGCGGACATTCGTGACGTATCTAAACGTGTCTTAGCTCATTTATTAGGCGTTAAAATTCCTAGCCCAGCAACTATCAAAGATGAAGTGATTATCGTAGCTGCCGATTTAACACCGAGTGATACAGCTCAATTAAATCGCCAATACGTAAAAGCTTTCGTTACTGATATTGGTGGACGTACTTCTCACTCAGCTATTATGGCTCGTTCTTTAGAAATTCCAGCAATCGTTGGTACTAAAGAAGTGACTTCAACAGCTAAAGACGGAGATATCATTATCGTTGATGGTTTGTCAGGGGATGTATTCCTTAACCCATCTGAAGAAGTGGTTGCTGAATACCGTGCTAAAGCTGAAGCATTCGCCGCTCAACAAGCTGAATGGGAAAAATTAAAAGACTCAAAAACTTACACTAAAGATGGCCATCAAGTTGAATTAGCTGCAAACATTGGTACACCAAAAGATTTAGAAGGTGTTGTAAACAATGGTGCAGAAGGTGTTGGTTTATACCGTACAGAATTCTTATACATGGATTCTCACGAAATGCCAACAGAAGAAGATCAATTTGAAGCTTATAAGGCTGTTTTAGAAGGCATGAATGGAAAACCTGTTGTCGTTCGTACAATGGATATCGGTGGGGATAAAGAGTTACCATACTTACCATTACCACACGAAATGAACCCATTCTTAGGATATCGTGCAATTCGTATTTCATTAAACGAACCTGAAATGTTCCGTACACAATTACGTGCGTTATTACGTGCTTCTGTATACGGTAAATTACGTATCATGTTCCCAATGATTGCGACATTAAATGATTTCCGTGGCGCTAAAGCATTATTAGAAGAAGAAAAAGCTAAATTAATCGCAGAAGGTGTTGCAGTCAGCGACGATATCCAAGTTGGTATCATGATTGAAATTCCTGCAGCGGCAGTTTTAGCTCACCAATTCGCTAAAGAAGTGGACTTCTTCAGTATCGGAACAAACGACTTAATCCAATACACAATGGCTGCTGACCGTATGAACGAACGCGTTTCATACTTATACCAACCATATAACCCATCAATCTTAACGTTAATCAAACACGTGATTGATTCAGCACACAAAGAAGGCAAATGGGCTGGAATGTGTGGAGAAATGGCTGGGGATCAAACAGCTGTACCTCTATTAGTAGGTCTTGGATTAGACGAGTTCTCAATGTCTGCATCAAGTGTTCTAAAAACACGTAGCTTAATTTCTAAATTAACATTAAGCGATATGCAAGCATTAGCAGATAAAGCCATTAACGAATGTGCAACTGTTCAAGAAGTTGAAGCATTAGTTGAAGAAGCTGTATCTAAAATCTAATAAATAGATATCCTGAGCACCTGAGGGAAACCTTGGGTGTTTTTTTGATGCCAAAATTCTAAAAAAGTGTTAAATCATGGAATTATATGGATTTCAGTATGTTCACATAGAAAGGAATATGCTATACTCTGTTGGTAGATTATTTTGAGAGGTTTAAGTATTGAAAAAGTTAAAAGGATTCTTTATTGGATTAGTATTAGCAATTATAACAGTCGTTATTTTTGTACCTATTCAAGTTCAAAAAATTAATCAATATTATAAGGTAAGTGATAATAGCGTTCGTTATAATACAAGTTATAACAAACATAAAAGTAGAGAGATTCTAAAAGCTAATTATGATGAAAACACTCATCTGTTATTAGGTTCTTCTGAACTTACTGTCGCAAATAAAAAAGAATTTCATCCAGCGCAAATGTTTAATTATGATGATTTTCATCTAATGCAAGTAGGGGGAGGATTCTTCCAAAATGTGATTCAAGCATCAACGTTGGCTTCGTTAGAGCCGATTATGACACAGAAGAAAGTGGCTATTATAGAGAGTTTACCTTGGTTCGATCAAAAAGGAATGAGACAAGACGCATTTGAAAGTCGAGTTTCAAAAGAGCATGTGTACTATACGTTGATGAATCCAAAACTTTCAAAAGAAACAAAATTAAAATTTATTAACCGAGTTTTAGAGTTGTCAGAAAAAAATGAATCGTTAACTAGTACGTTTGAAAGATATAAACGTGTGCTTGTTGAGGGGGAAGGTTCTCAAATTGATGAGTTCATGATTCAAATGGAATTAGCTAAATTCTCCGTAAATGTTGTACAAGCATTTTATGATGAACAGTCATTAGAAAGCTTCCCATCCAAAGGGAGTGCGATGCCCGACTATAACTGGGATGAAGTATTGGCTAAGAACGAGGAACAAGCTAAAAAAGATACTCAATCGAATAAATATCATTTTGACGATTGGTATTATAAAAAGCAAATTGCTGATAAATTAGAATCACTAAAAGACTCTAATGCAACGTTTAAATACACTGAGTCTCCAGAATATGAAGACTTCAAGTTGTTTTTACAAATCGCAAAGGAATTAGGGGTAGAGGTTCTTGTAATTACATTCCCTGTAAATGGACCGTGGTATGATTATATTGGAATTGACGCTTCACAACGAAATGCCTTTTCGACAAAAATCAATGAAATTGTTAAGGAAGCTGGCGTGAAACAGGTCGATTTAACGTCACATGATTACGATCCTTATTATATATGGGATGCAACTCATCCTGGATGGAAGGGGTGGCCTTTAGTTGAAAAAGAATTGGTCAAGTTTTTTAAAGAAAATGGATAATGTATTAGTATGGTCACTCGTATTTTATGTGCTCATTACTAGTGTTCTACTTTATTGTATATTTACAGATTTCACAAATGCATCTGAATTTATCTATAATGCATTCTAAAAATCAAGTTTATGAGCTAGGAAGGTTCCTCTTTCCTAGCTTTTTCAGTTTTTTTACATTGATTGAAAGCATAAAGATTAGTATAATACAGTCATTAAGACTCGAGGTGAAGACATGAAAAGACAAAGAACTTTTCAAATGGTATTAAGTGCGATGTTTATCGCGATGATTATTTTACAAAGTTTTGTTCCGTTTTTAGGGAACTTACCATTAGTGGTATTAGATATTACGATTATTCATATTACAGTTATTGTTGGCGGGATTGTGTTAGGGCCACAAGCAGGAGTTCTTCTAGGATTTACGTGGGGACTTTGTTCGTTCCTTCGTGCTTTTACGTCAGGGAATGTTCTTAGCTTGATGATTTTTACAAATCCATTAATTTCTATCTTGCCACGCTTAGTGATGGGTGGACTTGTTGCATTGTTTTATCATAAAGCAACGAAACTCATTGCTTATGACCGACTCAGAATGGCAGTAGCTGGTTTCCTTGGAAGTATTATGAATACTGTATTGGTATTAAGTTCAATCTATTTACTCATGGGAAATCAATATGCAGAATTAACAGGAAAAACAGTTGCGGAATTGCCGCTCTTCTTAATGGGCGTTGTCATGACAAATGGGATTGCCGAAGCCTTAGCTGCAACCGTGATGACACCAATCATTGCATCGATTTTAGTAACGATTTATAAGAAAAGAGGATAGTGTATGTGGGAAGCAAAAAACGTAACCGTCTTTGTTACAGGTGGAATCGCCGCATTTAAAGCAGCTACACTTGTTCGCTTATTTGTAAAAGCAGGGGCAAATGTGGAAGTTGCGATGACAAAGAGTGCGTGTGAATTCATTACGCCACTAACGTTTCAAGTGTTGACGAAAAATAAAGTGCACACGGATACGTTTGATGAAGACGAAGCGAGCAAGGTCCAACATATCCATTTAGCGGATAAGACAGATGTCGCTGTGGTCGTACCTGCAACAGCTAATACGATTGCGAAAATGGCTAATGGAATCGCGGATAATTTCGTGACAAGTACATTGTTGGCGACATCAGCTCCGATTTATGTAGCTCCTGCGATGAATGAACATATGTGGGAAAATCCTGCAACGGTTCGTAATGTGGCCCAACTTAAAGCAGATGGAAAAGTCATTATCGAACCGGCGACTGGATTTTTAGCGGAAGGCTATAATGGGAAAGGCCGTCTTCCTGAACCAGAAGAAATCTTCGAACAAGTGACATTTTTTGAAAGTAGACGAGCATACGGCTCTCCTTTAAAATGGAAATCTGTCTTAATTACGGCTGGAGGAACGAAAGAACGTATCGATCCGGTGCGCTATATCTCCAATGACTCTTCTGGAAAGATGGGATATGCACTTGCAAAGGCTGCATCCGTCTTAGGAGCTGAAGTTCAATTAGTGTCAACAACCAAACAATTGAAAGTTCCGTTTGGTGTGAATGTAACGTATGTGGAATCCGCACGTGAAATGGAAGAAGTGGTTACAACACAATTTCCAACAACAGATGTTGTTGTGATGGTAGCGGCGGTTTCTGATTACTATGTAGCGAATCGTTCGGACCAGAAAATCAAAAAGCAACACAATGAATCAGGGTTAAAACTCGAATTAGCAGAAAATCCAGATATTCTAAAAGGGCTTGGACATTCTAAAAAAGAGGATCAAGTTGTGATTGGTTTCGCGGCAGAGACTGAAAAAGTTCTTGAGTATGCGGCGGCTAAATTAGAAAAGAAAAAAGCCGATGCGATTATTGCAAATGATGTTTCTAGTTCAAACATTGGCTTTAATGCAGACAATCATCAAGTAACGATTCTTATTAAAGATGGAAAACAAATTCCACTTCCAGAGTGCTCAAAAGACGCGTTAGCTCTTGAAATTTGGAAAACTCTAGTTGGAGAAAATGTGATTCGATAGTCAATAATAAGAGATACGATAAACCAATTTAACGTTTCTGTTAGATTGGTTTATTTTATTGTCCTTTCTAGCAGTAAAACAATTGCATGATTTACATAGAAATTTACCGCAATTAAAGAAAATGTGGTATAATAGGGAAGGTTATCTAGGCATGAAAGGAGATTTTATGAACGAGAATATTTCATTGCCAGAATTTATGAGAAACGAACTCGTAATTAAAACACAGAAGGAACTTCGACAGCGAAAAGGGTATCTGATTTCAAAACGAATCTTTGATATCGTCGTTTCGTTATTACTGCTAGTTCCGTTATCAATCGTCTTTTTAGTGATTGCCATTGCAATTAAATTAGAAGATGGAGGTCCTGTTTTTTATAGACAGGAACGCGTTACGACAAATGGACGCAAATTTAAAATATTTAAATTTAGAACGATGGTGTTAAATGCGGATAAAGTAGGGCCGCTTGTGACACAAGACCACGATCCACGTATTACAAAAGTTGGACGTCGTGTTCGTAATTATCGTCTGGATGAAGTAGCCCAGCTACTGAATGTATTAATTGGAGATATGTCTTTTGTAGGAGCAAGACCGGAAGTACAAAAATATGTAGATGCATATACACCAGAAATGCAGACAACCTTATTACTTCCTGCCGGAGTGACATCGATTGCTGCGATTGAGTTTAGACACGAAGCAGAAAAGATTGCGGAGTGGACAAAGCAAGGCTTAACAGTGGATGAAGCTTATATCAAACATATCTTGCCAGAAAAAATGCAATACAATATTGATTATTTAAAAAAATGTAGTTTAAAAAATGATATTGCGATCATGGTAAAAACTGTGATTGCAGTCTTAAAATAACTTGGAGGAACCAACATGAAAGTTAGAAATATTCCATTCTCACCACCAGATATTACAGAAAAAGAAATCAACAATGTAGTCGAAGTACTACAATCTGGTTGGATTACAACAGGACCAAAAACAAAAGAATTTGAACGTCAATTAGCAGAATATATGGGCACTGAAAAAGTAGTTTGCTTAAACTCAGCAACAGCTGCGTTAGAGTTAGCATTACGTGTTTTAGGTGTTGGACCTGGAGACGAAGTCATCGTTCCGGCATACACATATACAGCTTCTTGTAGTGTGATTGAGCACGTTGGAGCAACACCAGTTATGGTTGATATCCAAGAAGATCATTTCGAAATGAACTATGATGCGTTAGCCGAAGCCATCACTGAAAAAACAAAAGTGATTATTCCTGTTGAATTAGCAGGGGTCCCATGTGACTATCGTCGTATTTTCGAAGTAGTAGAATCAAAACGTGGGTTATTCAAACCATCTACAAACCTACAACGTTATTTCAATCGTGTCATTGTTGTTTCTGACTGTGCACATGCAATTGGAACAACTCGCGACGGCGTTTCTGTTGCTAAATTAGCGGACTTTGCATCATTCTCATTCCATGCGGTTAAGAATTTAACAACTGCAGAAGGTGGATGTATTACATGGAATCCAGCAAACGAATTGGATTCTGAAGCAATGTATAAAGAATTCCAAGTGTACTCATTACACGGACAAACAAAAGACGCTTTAGCAAAAATTAAACCTGGTTCTTGGGAATACGATATTGTCATTCCTGGATTCAAATGCAATATGCCAGATATTATGGCTGCGATTGGTTTAGCGCAATTAGAACGTTACCCACAATTATTGGAACGTAGAAAAGAAATCGTACGTCGCCTTGATAAAGGATTATCTGTGGATAAACGTATCCAAGTTTTACCTCACGAAGGTAAAGATTATGAATCTTCACGTCACTTATATATCACTCGTGTTCAAGGTGCAAGCTATGACCAACGTGGAGAAATCATTACAAAAATGGCGGAACGTGGCGTTTCATGTAACGTTCACTACAAACCACTTCCATTATTAACGGCTTACCAAAATATGGGATTCCGTATGGAAGATTATCCAAATGCTTACCGCTTCTTTGAAAATGAAGTGACTCTACCATTGCATGGATTACTTAGTGATGAAGATGTGGACTACATTATTCAAAATTATTTAGAAGTGATTCAAGAAGTACTTGGATAGTCAGGAGAGGATATTTAAATGAATAATCGATTAAAAATTTTATTATTATTCATCGTGGACTCGCTACTTGTTGTTGGATCAGTATTTTTAGGATTTCGATTAGTAACAGAAGGGTTAATTCGTAATATTCACGGATTAACAATTACAGCGATTTTATCGTTAGTAGCCTATTATGTGTTCTCATATTTCTTCAATCTTTATTGGAGAGATTGGGAATACGCAAGTGTGTACGAAGTTATTACTGTCGTAAAATGTGTGTCAGCAACTGTCATCGTTTCAACGATTTCAGGGATTGCGTTCTTCGATATAAAAATAACGTGGCAATTCCTAATTGTTTGCTGGTTATTACTAGTGATTTCAATCGGTGGAGTTCGTCTTTCAATGCGTGTTTTCCGTGAATTCTTTGCGGATAGTAGCGTCATGGAAAATGCAAAACCAACATTAATCGTTGGGGCTGGTGCTGCCGGAACATTATTAGTTCGTCAAATGCTTATGCATCCTGCAATGCGTATGGATCCAATTGCCTTTGTCGACGATGACCCAGAAAAACTACGTAAAGATATTTATGGAGTTCGTATTTTAGGAGCTATCAAAGATATCGAACGTATTGTAGATACAATGGGAATTACGAAAGTCGTTATTGCGATGCCATCACTTCCAATCAAGAAATTAAATGAAGTGTACGATGTGGCTCGTAAGACGGGTGCTGAATGTGTAATCTTACCAAATATTGACGATGTCATGAGCGGGAACTTACACGTACAACAACTAAGAAATGTTGAAATTGAAGACTTATTAGGTCGTGATCCAGTTCAATTGGATCAAACGATGATTGAAAAACAACTTCGTGGCAAGAAGATTCTTGTAACGGGTGCAGGTGGTTCAATCGGTTCAGAAATTTGCCGTCAAGTGGCTAAATTCAAACCAAAAGAAATCGTAATTTTAGGGCATGGTGAAAATAGTATTTATCAACTGAATATGGAATTAGTTGGTAAATATTCTCAACACTTCACGATTACACCGGTGATTGCTGATGTGCAAGACCGCAAACGTATCTTTGAAGTGATGGATAAATACAAACCAGATGTGGTTTACCATGCTGCTGCGCATAAACACGTACCTTTAATGGAATTGAACCCTCGTGAAGCGGTAAAAAACAATATTCTTGGTACAAGAAATGTGGCTGAAGCAGCAAGCCATGCACGTGTAAAAGCATTCGTAATGGTATCAACAGACAAAGCAGTTAACCCACCAAATATTATGGGCGCAACAAAACGTCTTTGCGAAATGATTGTGCAAGACATGGCGACACGTAGCGAGTATACAAAATTCGTTGCGGTTCGTTTCGGGAATGTATTAGGGTCACGTGGTTCAGTAATTCCGCTCTTCAAGAAGCAAATTGCTGAAGGGGGACCAATTACAGTTACTCACCCGGATATCGTACGTTACTTTATGACGATTCCGGAAGCTGCTCAATTAGTAATCCAAGCTGGAGCTCTTGCTCGTGGCGGGGAAATCTTCGTACTCGATATGGGACAACCCGTGAAGATTGTAGACTTAGCGAAGAACTTAATTCGTCTTTCGGGATATGATGAAGGGGATATCGAGATTAAGTTTACTGGATTACGTCCTGGAGAGAAGATGTATGAAGAGTTACTGAACGAAGGAGAAGTAAATCCAAAACAAGTCTTTCCTAAGATTCATATTGGAATTGCGGACAATTCTAAAATTAATCGCGTGTATAATTTTATTGAAAACTTCGAAAGCTATACAGATCAACAATTACACGATGAATTGATTGATATTGCGAATAAAAAGAAATAAAATGAAAAGGATTGGGATAGTTATCTCAATCCTTTTATCATATATAAAGAGGTGGAAAAATGTTAGTTTCCGTAAATATTAGTGCCTATAATGAGCAAGATTACTTGCCTGAAATTTTTGAAAGTTTAAAAAATCAAACGTATCCATTAAAAAATATTGAAGTAGTACTAGTAAATGCAATGTCTACAGACAATACTCGTGCGTTAATGGATCAATTTAAAGCAGAAAATGAGCATTTATTTTATGGTGTGAAGATTCTTGATAATCCAAGAAAAACATTAAATACAGGGTTGAACTTAGGATTTAAAAACTCAGATGGTGATTGCTATTTAAAAGTAGATGCACACTCACAAATTCCTACAAACTTTATCGAAGCCAATGTCAAAGTGATTGAGTCGGGGCAAAAAGTTTGTGGGGGTAAAAGACCAACTATTGTCCAAGCAGAAGATGATTTTTCAAAAACATTACATATTGTAGAAGAGTCTGCCCTTGGAAGTAGTATCGCCAACTACAGAAAAGGAGACACAAGCCGCTATGTAGATTCTGTATTCCAAGGAATGTATCACAAAGATGTAGTCGATACAGTTGGTTATTTTGACGAAAAATTAACACGTACAGAAGATAACGAATATCACTATCGTATTCGTAAAAACGGATTTAAAATTTGGTACGATACATCAATTGAGTCCTTCCAATATATTCGTCCAACCTTTACAAAAATGATTCAACAAAAATTTGCGAACGGCTATTGGATTGGTTTAACCTCTCATGTTTGCCGAGATTCCTTATCATTATTCCATTTCGGACCAGGTGTATTTGTGGCGACTTTACTTGTATTAATGATGTTGACGCCAATTAGTTTTGTACCATTATTAACAGTGCTTGGTATCTATTTATTGGCAGTTTTAGGATTGTCTGTTTTTGAAATTTCTAAGCAAAAATTCAATCCAACATTACTACTAATTCCATTCATTATGATTGCCATTCACTTTGCATATGGTATTGGAACGATTAAAGGATGGATCTTTGGTTTTGAATTTAAAAAAGAGTATTTTGACTCAGAAGATAAATCTTAAAATTCCTATAAATACTCATGAATTCAAGCAAATCTATGGTATAATAAACTGATTGTATAGTTATTGGAGTGGAATGAATGAGAGTAGATGAAGGAAAAATTTCGAATAGAAGAAAACAAAGAAAAAATCAAAAAATAAGAAAAGTTATTTTAACGGTCTTACTGGCTTTGGGTGCTGTAATTATCGCAGGTGCTGCTTACGCATGGAGTCGTATTTCTCAAGCGGAAGATGCCATTCATCAAAAGGTGGAGACCGTCCAATTACGTGATAAAGAATTAACAGACGATAGCAGTTTTTCGGTTCTTCTATTAGGAATTGATAATGGAGCGTATGGTCGTGATACGGAAGTAGGTCGTTCAGATACGATGCTTCTTGTTACGGTAAATCCAAAACTAAAGAAAACCACAATGATTAGTATTCCTCGTGATTCCTATACGGAAATCATCGGATATGGTACTTTTGACAAGATTAACCATGCGTATGCGTTTGGGAAAGAACAATTCTCAATTAACAGTGTACAAAATATGCTGAACGTTCCAATTGACTACTATGTAACTGTAGATATGCATGGATTGATGGGTCTAGTTGATGCAGTGGGGGGATTAGAAATTACCCCAGCGTTAACATTTACGTATGAAGATGAGTCCTTTACTGAAGGTGTCACACGCCATGTAGACGGGGAAGCCGCACTTCGTTACGCTCGTATGCGTTATGATGACCCTGAAGGAGATACAGGCCGTCAAAAACGTCAACAATATGTCATTCAAAAATTAGTCGAAAAATTATTGACTTTAGGTTCTTTAACGAAATACGAAGAAATTCTCAAAACATTAGAAAACTCTGTAAAAACAAACTTTACAGTGGAAAAATTATTCCAAATTGCTCAAACGCATAAAGAAGCTCTCCAACATTTTGAATCGGATACGATTAATGGGGATGGAGCGATGATCAATGGAATTTATTACTTTGTCATTCCAGAAGCAGAAAAAATTCGTGTTTCAAATGTCATCAGAAAATCTCTTGATTTAGAAGAAATTACTGAATTGAAACATATCGAGACAAAAGAAACGCAGTCATCAGTCAATATTGAGCAAAATGCTCCACAAAATAATCAGAACGTACAAGAACAAGGGGATACTTACGTAGAACCAAATGTAACGCCAAATTATAACAATAGTTACAATGATAATAACAATTACAATAATAATGATGATGACGACTATGTTGCACCGACAAATCCATCAAACAATGGTGGAGGGACAAGTGCGGTGACACCAACTGCACCAGCAACACAGACGCCACAAGTGACGGCTGCTCCGGAGCAACCACAGCCTGTACAACCAACGCAATCAGCTCCTGCAACGCAAGAGCCTGTTGCGCCAACTCAGCCTACACAAAAACAAAACCCTTAAAAGTATTGGAGTGTAAATATGAACGAATCAAATGAATGGACCCGAAAAGGGAGACGTCAAGAAAAGAAAAAGAAACGGGGACGTATTGGTTTTATTTTAATCCTTTTACTCGCGATTATTGCAGTAGCAGGAACTTACTATGCAAGCCGAATTAACCATACGATTAACACGATTACTCAAGATGTCGGAAACCGTACGGAACAAGAAGCAAACGAGATTATTAAAAACGCAAAACCAATTAACATTCTATTATTGGGGATTGATAATGGAGCATATGGACGTGAAGAAGAAGACGGCCGCTCAGATACAATGTTATTGTTGACAGTTAACCCATCAACAAAAAAATCTCAACTACTCAGCTTACCTCGTGATACTTATACAGAAATTGTAGGAACAGGTGGCTATGATAAACTGAACCACGCCTTTGCTTATGGAAAGGCTCCAATGGTTATTAATTCAGTTGAGAAGATGTTAGATACAACGATTGACTTCTATGTGCAAATTAACATGGGAGGCTTGATGGAATTCGTCGATGCTGTCGGTGGAATTGAAGTGACAAGTCCACTAACCTTTACTTATGAAGGACGTTCTTTCGTTGAAGGAAAGACGGAACTTCTTGATGGTGAAAGTGCCTTACGTTTTGCACGTATGCGTTACGATGATCCTGAAGGGGATACAGGCCGTCAAAAACGTCAACGTATCGTTATCGAGGAACTTGTTAAAAAATTGATGACTTTTAATTCTGTTACAAACTTCGAGCAATTAATGAATGCCGTAAGTAAGAACGTGAAAACGGACTTGCCAATTGGACAAGTGATGGCTTTAAAAAACACTTATGGTCCTGCTATCACAGGAAATAATTTAACACAAACATTTATCGAAGAAAGGCAGTTGTTATTAACAAACAATGCAGGAGAGCAAATCTATTACTCATATGCAACGGATGAGGTGTTGCTTGGAGTAAGCAATTCAATCCGTAAGTTAATGGGACAACCAACTGTTCAAACTTATCCATTACTACAACAAAGAGAAGATTTATATTATTTAACAACTCCGTAATAGGAAAATAAGAGGTGTATAAAATGATTTATGCTGGGATTTTAGCCGGTGGAACCGGAACTCGTATGGGAATCCAAGAAATGCCAAAACAATTTTTACCATTAGGAAACAAACCAATTATTATTCACACAGTAGAAAAATTTTTGTTTGTTCCAGATGTAGACGTTGTCTATGTAGCAGTTCATCCAAACTGGGTAAGCTACTTCAATGATTTATTAGATAAACATATTTTAACGAACAAGGACAAAATCCGTGTCGTTAGCGGTGGTGGAAATCGTAATGATAGCATCTTAAGTATTATTGCGGACATCAAAAATAGCGGATTGTTTTCACCTGAAGATGTATTGATTACACATGATGCGGTTCGTCCGTTCGTTTCTTATCGTATGATTGTCGACAATATTGAAGCGATGAAACACTATGATGTAGCGGATACTGTAGTGATGGCCAATGATACAATTGTTGAATCTGTAGATGGAAAAGTGATTTCTTCTATTCCAAACAGAACGCATATGTATCAAGGCCAAACACCTCAAACATTTAAGATTCAAGCGTTCACAGACTTATACGATAGCCTTGCAGATGATGTCAAAGAAATCTTGACCGATGCATGTAAAGTATTCGTAGTCAATGACGTGAAAGTAGCTCTTGTTGAAGGTGAATACTCAAACATTAAAATCACGACAGTAACAGATTTGAAAATTGCGCAAGCGATGTTAGGAGAGATTTAAAATGATTAATCGAGTGTATCAACTCATTCGTCCATCGTTTTTCTCAATTAAGTATGAAGATGTGTCTTTCTATGAAGAAGATACTGTGGTGGTACGGCCAAACTATTTAGCTTTGTGTCATGCTGACCAACGTTACTTCCAAGGGACACGTCCTGCTAAAATTTTGCAGAAGAAATTACCAATGGCATTGATTCATGAATGTTGTGGAATCGTCGTTGCGGACCCAACAGGAACGTATAATCCAGGAGACCATGTGGTGATGATTCCAAACCAACCACCACGTGATTTTGACCAGGAGACAGAGTTTTATGAGAACTATGTGAATGGAACATACTTCCGTTCAAGTGGCCATGATGGATTTATGCGTGAATTCGTGACAATTCCAATCGACCGTGTAGTGAAATACGAAGATGTGCCAGATAAAGTCGCTGCCATTTCTGAATTTGTGTCAGTCGGCGTTCATGGACTTCGTCGTTTTGACAAAGTTGCTCATAGCCGTCGTAATCGTATCGTCGTATGGGGCTCAGGAAGTTTAGCGTACGTTGTTGCAACGATTGCAAAAGCAAAATTCCCAGAATCTAAGATTATTATTGTGGGTAAAAATCCTGAGAAATTACGTTTGTTCTCATTCGTTGATGAAGTGTATGATGTGAGCGACCTTCCAGAAGACTTTACATTCGACCATGCGATTGAATGCGTGGGCGGAAGCGGAACTCAAGATGCATACCGTGAGATTATCCGTCATATTCAACCTCAAGGTACGGTTGTTATGATGGGAGTTAGTGAGTTCGAAGTACCATTAAACACACGTGATATTCTTGAAAAAGGATTGACTTGGGTCGGTAGCTCTCGTTCAGGTCGTAAGGATTTTGAAGAGGCAGTTCAATTCATGGCAGATCCAAAAGTACATGCACGTTTGAACTTAATTATTTTTGAATCAAATCCAATCCAAGAAATGAAAGATATTTATCATTTCTTCGAGGAAGACAAATTAACGCCATTTAAAACAGTGGCTAAATGGGATATTTAGAAAGTGAGGAAAACATGGAACCATTACAAGAGAAATGTTTAGAAATGGCTGAATACTTTGTGTCATTTTGTAAGCAACATGAATTATTATGTTATTTATGCGGTGGTGGGGCCATTGGAGCACTTCGCCATAAAGGCTTTATCCCTTGGGATGATGATTTAGATTTCTTTATGCCACGAAAAGATTATGATAAACTGATTGAATTGTGGCCAAAAGAAGCAGATGAGCGTTACGTGATGTCAAACAGTGACGAACATTACTTAGACCGTAATTTGTTTGTGACGATTCGTGATAAAGAAACAACTTGCGTGAAGCCTTATCAAGCGGATTTAGATATCCCACACGGCTTAGCGATTGATATCCTTCCACTAGATTATTATCCAAAATCAGAATCAGCACGTAAGAAACAAGTTCGTTGGGCATTGATTTACTCATTGTTCCGTGCGCAGACAATTCCTGAGAAACATGGTGGATTAATGAAGTGGGGTAGTTTATTCTTATTAGGATTAGTTCCAACACGTTCATTACGCTATAAAATTTGGAGCAAGGCGCAGCGCGAGATGACAAAATACACGCGTGAAGAAAGTGATGGAATCACAGAACTTTGCGCAGGGCCTGGATATATGAAAAATAAATATCCAATCGAAAGCTTTGAGTCTGCATTATTTGTACCATTTGAACACACAGAAATGCCAATTCCAGTTGGATATGATGCTTACTTAAAAACAGCATTTGGTGATTATATGACACCACCTCCAGCAGATAAACAAGTTGCACATCATGATGCATTATTTGTCGATCTTGAAAATGGATACGAGAAGTATAAAGGGGAGTATTATGGAACCAAAAATTAGTATCATTGTTCCAGTATACAACGTTGAAAAATATCTAGAACGCTGTGTGGAATCAATTTTAAAACAGACAATGACTAATTTTGAATTGATTCTTATTAATGATGGTTCTAGTGATAACAGTGGACAAGTATGTGATGAGTTGTCACGTAAAGATACTCGTATTCGAGTGCTTCATATTCCAAATGGAGGAGTCTCTAATGCAAGAAATTTAGGAATCCAGTCATCGAGAGGTGAGTGGATTTCGTTTATCGATAGTGATGATTTTGTTACGGAAGATTATTTAGAAACTCTACTGCAACCCGTTGAAACAGATGAAACAATCGGTTTTTCCATTGGAAAATTACATCATATCCAAAATGGAGTTATAACAGCACTACCTGAAACAAGTAGTGAATTAAATATTTGGAATACAGAACAGACACTTAAGGAACTATTAACAACAGAAAAAACATCATTTTTCCCTGTCGCAAAACTATTTCGTAAGAGTCTCATTCAAGACCATCAATTTAATACGAAATATCATCTTGCAGAAGATGCGTTATTCTTAACAGAACTATTAATTCAATCAAAATGTAACACAGTTTTTGTTGATAAACCTATTTACTTTTACGATCATCGTGAGGGAAGTGCAACGACATCAGTCAATCAGTATGTTTTTGATACAGTTACTGTGTACCAGGAAATTATTCGTATGGTTAAGAAAGAATTTCCAAGATTGCAACCGGAATTGAATAATCGTGAATATTGGTCTTATATTACTGTATACGATAAGTTGATTTTCGCGAATAATAAGCAGTTTACTGAGAAAGAAAAAGAATACAGAAGATGGATTCTAAAGCATAAAAAAGAAATAATGAAAGATCAATATTTTACGAAATTTAGAAAAATTGCTATTGTATTCTTAAGTATTTCGCCAATTCTTTATAAGAAAATTGTTGAGTTGAAAAAGTAGTAAATAAAGGAGTTAAAAATGAGTTTTTCAAAAATTAATGATTACTTGGAAAAGTATAAAGTGGGGGTAGCCTATTCATTTATCCTCGTTTCTATTTTAAGTATGAGTTCTCTTATTTATAAAGTGGCAAATCCAATTTATAAAGGGTTATCTGCTTTAGTTTTCGTATTCATTTTAGTTTCCCTTTTAGGTGGCTTTAAGAAAATCAAGGCGGACGTAAAATTTTTAGTATTATTTGGATTAGTTGCTGGGAGTCATTTGTTGTCAGCATTAGTGAATCGTTCAGGTAATTTTCTTGGAAATATCACGGAAGTTATTTTTATGGTTACGTATATTTTGTTATTTGTTATGTTAGAAGCAAAACAATTGCAGAAAGTATTTCAAATGACAGCTATTACAGTTCAAGTTATATCTTTTTTATCTGCCCTATTTGCATTAATTTTATTTTTTGCAAGAGTATTAATCTTATTTAAAGTAGGAGACCGTTCTTATTCATATGGTGTTTTGAACGGAAGAGTTTGGGGTATTGTTAACCCTAATGCTAGTGCTATTTTTACCTACATTAGTATTGTTTTAGCACTTTATTTAATACATCAAGGACATAAATATTCGGTGTATTTCAAAATTAACATCATCATTCAAGTAATTTATTTTGCTTTGATGCAAAGTCGTGGAGCACTATTATCATTACTATTAATGATTGGACTATATTTTGCTTTTGTTGCTAGAGGCAATATCGTTAAAAGATTAATTTCGTTTCTAACAGTAGCAATTTTAGTATTTGGTACAAATGTAGGGATTAGTTTTGCTGCTTCAAAATATATAACTTCTAGTCGAGCAACTGTTTTTAATTTTGATAAAACGACAAAAATCTCGGATAATGCATCTTCATCTTCAGAAGTTGCTAATGAATTGCATTTAATTGAGACAACACCAAGTGGTAGAACAAATATTTGGAAAAATGCACTGAAAATGGGAAGTGTAAAACCTGTATTCGGATATGGTGTTCGAAATGTACCGAATTACTACTCTCAGTACTTTAGTAAATATGAAATCCAAAATTCTTTAATCGGTGGGAACTTCCATAATATCTTTATTACTGTTTTTGTAAGCTCTGGTATTGTTGGTTTAGTTGCCTTTATGATGCTATTAGGATATATCATTCAACGTTTCGTACGATATCTATTTATTTCGAAGAAAAATTCAGATAAATTAGTGATGATCCTATTCTTCGGAATGTTGTTAGGGCAATTGTTCGAAAGCCAAATTATGTATTCAACAAACTTCATTAACATTATGTTTTGGTTTGTTGCAGGTTATGGATTGATGATTTGTAACCGAGATGAGAAAATCCGCTATCAAGAAGTAACGGATGTTCGTGAGATTCAACAAATGGAACTAGGCATTATGGAATACATCCATGAGGTTTGCAATAAAATTGGAGTCAAGTACTTCTTAGCGTATGGAAGTTTGATTGGTGCAGTTCGCCATCAAGGATTTATTCCATGGGATGATGATATGGATATTTGTATGTTAAGAGATGACTATGAAAAACTCCAAGATTATTTAATTGCAAATCCTTCTGAACGTTATCAAGTGATGTCATATAAGAACAATCGTAATTATGTTTATCCATTTATGAAAGTGATGGACAATCAAACATATCTAATTGAAGAAGATGTTCGTATCGATTCAAATATGGGAATTTACGTTGATATTTTCCCAGTGGATGGATATGAAGATGATCAAGCGTTTAAAGATAAAATGACAACGATTATTAAAAAACGTCAATTAAGTTGTTATACATTCAAAGGAATTACGAATAAGAAAAGCTTTATCAATTCACTTATTCGATATGCTTCTGTTATCGCATTTTATTTCACAGATACAAATAAATATGTGAAGCAAATTGACGAACTGGCTAAATCAAGAAAAGTTGAAGATTATGAGCTAGTCGATTATCTAATTTACAAAGATATGAATAAGCCAGTTTGGAAACGCGAATGGTTGAAAGATGTAACATTTGGTAATTTTGAAGGAAGGGATTTTCTAATTCCTGTAAACTTCCATGAACTCCTAACTTCAGACTACGGTAATTATATGCAATTACCTCCAGTTGAACAGCAAGTTTCTCATCATGATTTTAGATTGTGGAAAATAGTGGAAGAAAAATAAAAAAAGAGGTTTATATGAAAAATATTAAGCTGAACGCATTAACGAATATGCTTGTGCGAATACTGAATATTGTCTTTCCTCTAATCACGGGACCGTATATTTCGCGTGTGCTGAGTAAGGAGGATTTTGGTAATTTTAACGTTGCCAATACAATATTAAATTTATTTATTCCGTTCGCTACGCTTGGAATTTACAATTACGGGATGCGTGAGATTAGTAAAGTAAAGAATGATCGAGACAAGATTAATAAGGTATTTAGTCAGCTCTTTTATATTTCACTAATCTGTACGATTGCGACTACAATAATTTATTATATTTATGTTAGTTTCACGATTGAAACGCCGGATTTGAGATATTTATACTACATTTTAGGGGTTCAATTATTCTCTCAGTTATTTTATATTGAGTGGTTAAATGAAGCTTTTGAAAACTATAAATTTATTTTTTATAAGACTTTAGTGATTCGTATCCTAATGCTAGTGGCGGTCTTCATGTTCGTTAAGAAAGCAGAGGACATCATTCCGTATACGATTGTCATGTCTGTAATTACGTTAATAAATTTCCTTGCAAGTTTTGTATGGATCAAGCGAGAAGTCAAATTTGTTAGGGTTCATGCAAAAGATATGATGAAAATGATGAGTCCATTATTTGCAGTATTATTAATTGCAAATGCGAATATGTTGTATACGTATTTGGACCAAATTTTCTTATCTAAAATCGGTATTGTAGAAAATGTTACTTACTATGTTACGGGATATAATATTGCAACCCTTTTGGCAAGAGTAGTTAGTGGAGCCGTGAGTGTGAGTGTTCCAAGGCTTGGCTATTATCTTGGAATAGGAAATAGAAAAGCTTATCAAGATTTGGTAAATAAAGGAAGTCAAGCCTTTTTCTTCTTCCTTGTTCCTATCTGTGTTGGGCTAGCGTCCGTCGGAATACCGGTAACCTTATTATACGGTGGAGAAAAATACTTTTTTGCTGGAATGTGTACAGTGCTCTTTGCCATTCGTACAATCGGTTGGGCTTTAGAAATTATTTTCGGGACACAAGTTATTCTTGTAAATGGTTATGAGGAGAGATTAACCATTCTTTACTTCGTCGGTGGTGGAATTAACTTGTTGCTAAATAGTGTCTTATTCTTTATGGGTGTTACGGCTCCAGAGTATTACATTATTACGACAATGGCAGCAGAAATTGTTTTATTACTGCTAGAATATGTGTTTATTCGAAATATGGAATTGGTCCGAGTAAAACCGATTCTGCATATGCTTAAGAGATATATTGTTTTATCATTAGGTTTTGTTCCAATTGCATTTGTTGTAAATCATTTTGTGCCGTATAGGCAAGTAGTGGATAAACAATTATTACTAAACATTGGCTTGACGGTCATTAGTTCAGTGGTTTATTATTTAATTGCTTTGGCGATTGCAAAAGACGATTTATATCATTCAATTTTAAAAGGTGTTTTATCAAAATTAAAAATAGGAGCTAAATCATGACAAAAGAAAGAGTAATGAGTTTAGATGAAATTAAAGAGGTAGAATTGAATATCCTAAAATATTTACATGAACTTTGCGAAAAACATGATATTAAATATTTTATAGATTTTGGTTCGTTGTTAGGGGCTGTTCGTCATGGTGGATTTATTCCATGGGATGACGATACAGATATCTCATTAGCACGTGATGAATTTGAACGTTTATACGAAATTCTTGTAAAGGAGCAACATCCTTATTATCGTTTGATTTCTTTTAGAGAGACTCCAGGATATCCATTTAGTTATATGAGAGTTTATGATATTCGTACTCGTCGTGACGCTGAATTAATCGATAAAAGTGTAGTGTTAGGAACTTGTGTGGACATATTCCCATATGATGGAGTTGTTACTGAAGAAGCTGACCGAAAAAAAATGAGACAGTACAAAAACTTCATACGACTCTCATCTTTAAATTTCAAGGGGATTGAAATTACGAATGGTGGATTAAAAAATATTCCACGATATATTGCTTCTACTATCTTTAGATTCACATCACCACAAATGTGGAATTTGAAATTAGAAGCAGTAGCTAAAAAATATACTAAAGAAAATTCTTCTGACTTTACATGTTCGATATTTGATCCTTATTTTCCAAAAGGAGTCAAAAAAGAATGGTTATATGATACGATTGATATGGCTTATGAAGATACGGTTGTCAAAGTGCCAAGAAAGTATCATGAAATTCTCGTATATGAATTTGGAGAGGATTATATGACCCCTCCTCCAATAGAACAGCAAGTACCTGGAGAAGCTAAGAACTATTGGATTAGTGAATAAAAAACAACTGAATTTGCTAGTAAAACAAAAAATGTTTAAATGGTAGCAGTTGAAAGATGCTTCGATAATTTATTCAGAAGTATCTTTTTTATTTTATAAAAGAAAGTATAATATATTTCTTTGCATTATTTGTTCAGATTTGTGAAAATGAGTGTATAGTATCGAACGAAGGAGGGCTTATATGTTAAGTAGAAATCAATTTCAATTATTATTGAATTTAAAAAACAGAATAGAAAAGACGAATCAAAGATTAATTTCTGAAGAGCTCGGATTTTCTCTCGGAACGGTCAATAAACTGATTCAAGAAGCTGAGCAGCAGGAATGGATTACGTCTGAATATGAATTAACAGAAAAAGGGCTTAAGACGCTGGAACCTTATCACGTAGAAAATGCGATTATTATGGCAGCAGGCATGAGTACTCGTTTTGCACCATTATCGTACGAAACTCCAAAGGGACTTCTTGTTGTAAAGGGAGAACGTCTTATTGAACGTGAAATCAAGCAGTTAAGAGAAGCAGGCATTCAAAAAATTACCGTTGTTGTCGGATATATGAAAGAAAAAATGTTTTATTTAGCGGACAAGTTCGGTGTGGAGATTGCTGTGAATGAAGATTACTATCGCTACAACAATTGTTCTTCCTTAATGCTTGTTAGAAAACAACTAGGGAATACGTATATTTGTTCATCTGATAATTACTTTGTAGAAAATCCATTTGAAGAGTACGTTTACCGTGGATACTATTCAACTGTGTTTGCAGAAGGGGAAACGGATGAATATTGTGTCATTGAAACATCAGACGGTACAATCCGCAAGGTCACAATTGGCGGAGAAAACAAATGGTATATGCTTGGACATGTATATTTTGACCGTGCATTTAGTGAACAATTTGTACTAATTTTAGAAAATGAATTTAAACATGAAGCTTATAAATTACAATTATGGGAAGACTATTATGCTCGCCACGTAGATACGTTGTTATTAGAGGCTAGACATTACTCTGACGAAGTGATTAAAGAATTTGATTCACTAGACGAATTACGTGCCTTTGATGAACACTATTTAATGCATACGAATTCGACAATCTTATTAAATATTTGCAACACTTTAAATGTGACTCCAGCAGAAATTATTAATATTAAGCCAATCAAGGATGGATTAACCAATACTTCCTTCTGTTTTGATTGTAAAGGTGAAACGTATGTATATCGTCATCCAGGTAAAGGGACACAAGAGTATATTAACCGCCTCAGCGAAGCCGCATCGATGAGAATTGCAGCTGAACTAGAGATTGACAAAACTTTCGTGGTGATGAACGAAGAAGAAGGATGGAAAATCTCTAAATTCATCAAGAACGCTCGCTTGTTAGATTATGATGATAAAGAAGATATCGAAAAAGCCGTTCAATTAATGACGAAATTACATCGCTCTGGAAAATCGACCCCATATGCGATTGAGTTTGAAAAAGGATTAGTAGACTTCAAAGAAAAATTAATCAAGAGAAATCGTTTTGAATTCGACGATAAAGAAGAATTAGAAGCGATGGTTGGTAAAGTAGTCGGCTATCTTGAACAAGATCAGGTTGAACATACCATTTGTCATGGGGACTGCTATAGACCTAACTTCTTAGTAGATGAAGAAGGAAATATGAGTCTGATTGACTGGGAATATTCTGGAATGGGAGATCCAACCAGTGACATCGGAACGTTTGTGGCTTGCTCGGACTATACATTAGAACAAGCAAAAGAATTTATTCAAATCTATTTAGATCATAATCCTGGTGTTGCTAGTGAACGTCATTTTTTAGGAATCATTGGGCTTGTATCTTATTATTGGTTCTTATGGGCCTTATTCCAAGAAAGCAATGGGAAACCAGTAGGAGAGTTCTTGTACAAGTGGTATCGTTACACAAAACAGTATTGTGCGGAAGCTCTTCGATTTTATGAGGAGGAAAAATAAGTGAAAGAAGAAATTTCAATTGAGCAATTAATTGCGGATGAAACAGAAAATCGATTAAATATGATGGAAAAAGAAGACTATCCTTTTCCTGAAAGATTTTCAAAAGCAGACTACACATGGGTAGTCATTGGCGTCGGAGTGAATTTACTCCTCGTAATTTTAGCGATGAGTGGGGTGATTCAATAATGGCGTCTATGAATGATTATATTCAACAAGAAACGATTACTGGTGTAGTACCGATGACGAATGGCGACCGTCAGTATTCGTTCTGGGATTTATTTCTGTCTACTAGTGGATTTGCGATTGCGACATGGTGTTATACGCAAGGGGCGTATGTGGCGCAATATTTGACGTTTAATCAAATGCTCATTAATATTTTTAGTTTTAATATTATTTGGGTATTTATCGAGTGTTTACCGATTATCTTTGCGGTTCGTTACGGAATTGACTTATGGATTTGGTTGCGAGCGGTTCTAGGCCAGAAGGGTGTTGCCTTACTATCTACAGTCATCAGTTTAGCGAACTTCGGATGGTATGCGGTCGCTGCAAACTTGTTTGCGAGCTCCATGATTCACCTAGCAGGGAACTTTGGGCTTGTCCTCGATAAAGGAATTTGGGGACCAATCCTTGGAACTCTTTGTGTGTTACTGGGTACGCTGATTGCAGTAGGGGGACCGGAAGTCATTAAATGGACGAACCGTTTCCTAGTCATTGCGTTACTTGCGGTAGGGGTCATCATTGTTGGAATTTGTTTTGCAGCAGTGCCTTTAAGCGATATTATCAATGTTCAACCAGCTGTTGAAGGTGACTTAACTTCAATTGAACGCTTTATGATGTCAGCAGAAGGAAATGTAGCCTTCGCATTCTCATGGTCAACACAAGCATTAGTCCTCCCACGTTTAGCAAAAACAGAACGTAGTGGCTACTGGGCAACAACACTTTCTTATGGGGTTGTCGCACCATTCTTCGTAGCAACAGGTGGGGTTATGGCGCTTGCGATGTTCGTGAAAACAGGAGTCTACGAAAGTGACCCAACGACAATGTTGGCAACATTAAGCACACCAGGATTTGCACTATTGAGTTTATTACTAGTAGCCTTTGCCAACATCGGTACTCAAGGAACTGGTTCATATGTAAACTGTATGATTGTAAAAAGTGGGATGCCAAAACTCAGCTACAAGCTGATGGTATGGATTGCTTTCTTCTACGTTAGTGCACTAACGATTTGGGGCGGCGTTGAGGAATACTTCGGTTCATTTATTTCTCTAGCCGCTTATATCCAAGGGCCAATAATTGGAATGATTGTCGTAGACTTCTTCTTACTTAGAAAACAAAAGTTGGCGCTTCGTTCCGCTTATTTCTTAAAGGGACACGATGCATACCAATATACTAAAGGCTTTAATATTGTGGGGATGAGCTGTGTGTTTATCTCATTGATTGTGGCAGTATTATTTGTTTATAATCCTGTAACGCAACAAATTCAAAGCCCATTGTTCCTTATTACAACCGGTAGTGGATTTACAGCCTTACTAGGTGGTGGATTATACTGGCTTGCTAGTCTTACTCCATTAAAAGCCTATATGGTTCGTGATAGAGAAGAAATTACAATTTAAAAGGCAAATCTCGACAGGAATTTGTACAATCCTAAAAAGAGTAGATAATAAAAGGGGTTAGTTCTGTAATATACCGAACTAACCCCTTTTAATTTTACTTTAACTCATTAATTAATTTAATCACGTAGCTAAGATTCTTCGAATGTATACCGACCTTCTTCAAAAGTTGTGAACAGTAAAATCCTCATAAGGTGATTTCATAAAGAAGCAGCTCAATTGTAATATTTTTGTTTAACTTTAGTATACGTTTTAATTAGGATTAGGAATTTTTAACATGATTGTTGGCTTTTTATATACATAAAATAGGAATGACGATAAATTTTCATTAACTATAAAAATATAGAAAATTTTGTTCACTTTTTCGTAAAAAGGTGTATAATATTGAACATAGGGAGGCGATTAGAATGATTTCAAATCATCAATTTAACTTATTAGTATTTTTAAAAAATCAAGAAGCAAAAGTGACACAGCGAGAAATCGCAAAAGGACTTGAGCTGTCTCTTGGGAAAGTGAATCATTTAGTAACAGAAGCTGAAAGACTTGGTTGGATAACTTCGGACTATTCCCTCACAGAAAAAGGGATTGCCGAATTAGAACCATATCGTGTTCAAAATGCCATTATTATGGCGGCAGGAATGAGTACACGTTTTGCCCCGCTTTCGTATGAATCACCAAAAGGTCTACTTGTTGTTAAAGGAGAGCGTTTGATTGAACGTCAAATAGGTCAATTGAGAGAGGCTGGAATTGATAAAATTACAGTGATTGTTGGCTATATGAAAGAAATGATGTTCTATCTTGGAGATAAATTTGGTGTAGATATCGTCGTGAATGAAGATTATTATCGTTATAATAATTGTTCGTCGCTTATGCTTGTTCGTGAACAATTAGGAAATACTTATATCTGCTCATCCGATAATTATTTTACAGAAAATCCTTTTGAGGAATACGTATATAGAGGTTATTATGCTACAGTTTTCGCTGACGGAGAGACTGATGAATATTGTGTAGAAAAAGAAACAAATGGTTTCATTTCAGAGGTAACTGTCGGAGGAAAACACACATGGTGTATGCTTGGCCATGTTTATTTTGACCGTGAATTCAGTAAAAAATTTGTTCGTATTTTAGAGAATGAGTTCCAACATGCAGCATTTAAGGAACAGCTATGGGAAGAGTATTATTATCGCCATTTAGATGAATTAAAATTAGAAGCGCGTCATTATTCAGCAGATGTAATTAAAGAATTTGATTCTTTAGCAGATCTTCGTGAATTTGATGAACAATATTTGATGCATACAAATTCAAAAATATTACTCAACATTTGTAAGATACTGTCAGTAACACCTGCGGAGATTACTCATATTAAACCGATAAAAGACGGATTAACAAACACTTCATTCCGTTTCGAGTGTAAAGGCGAATCTTATGTTTATCGTCATCCTGGAAAAGGAACTGAGGAATATATTAACCGACTCAGTGAGGCAGCTTCAATGCGCGTTGCTGCTGAACTAGGGATAGATCAAACTTTCGTAGCAATGGACGAAAATGAGGGCTGGAAAATTTCAAAATTTATAGAAAATGCAAGACTATTAGATTATGAAAATGATGAAGATGTTGACAAAGCGATTGACTTCATTAGCCGACTTCATCGTTCTGGTAAGACAACACCTTATGAACTAAGATTTGAAAAAGATTTAGAAGAATTTAAGGAAAAATTACAAAAACGAAATCGTTTTGAGTTTGAAGATAAGGAAATACTAGAAGAGCTTGTACGTCAAGTCATTCAATATTTACACAAAGATCCTGTGGAATTTGTTCTTTGTCATGGTGACTGTTATAGTCCGAATTTTCTAGTTGATGAAAACGGGAATATGAGTTTGATCGACTGGGAGTATTCTGGAATGGGAGATGCTGCGAGCGACATTGGTTGTTTCCTATGTTGTACAGACTACAGTTTAGATGAAGCCAAGGAATTTATTAATAAGTACTTTGAAAAGAATCCTGGGGTAGGTACTCAACAGCATTTCTTAGGAATGGTAGGATTAGTTTCGTACTATTGGTTCTTGTGGGCACTTTTCCAAGAAAGTAATGGAAAACGAATTGGCGAATATCTTTATAAATGGTATCGCCATACGAAAATGTATTGTACTGAAGCTCTAAAAATGTATCAGGGAGAAAAAAACTAGATGAAAAATGAAGTTTCAATCGAAAAGCTAATTAATGAAGAAACAAAACGTAGGCTTGATTTAATGGAAGAAAAAGATTATGAGTTTCCAGAACGGTTTTCAAAAATGGACTATCTCTGGGCAGGAATTTGTGTAGGAGTTAATCTAATCCTCATTATTTTGGCAATGAGTGGGGTGATTCAATAATGAGCGCAACAATGAATGATTATATTCAACAAGAAACGATTACTGGTGTTGTGCCAATGACGAATGGCGACCGTCAGTATTCATTCTGGGATTTATTTCTATCCACTAGTGGATTTGCGATTGCAACATGGTGTTATACACAAGGGGCCTATGTCGCACAGTATCTTTCTTTTAATCAAATGCTTATTAATATTTTTAGTTTTAATATTATTTGGGTCTTTATAGAATGTTTACCAGTACTATTTGCCGTTCGTTACGGAATTGACTTATGGATTTGGCTTCGATCTGTTCTTGGACAAAAAGGAGTTGCACTTTTGTCAACAGTAATAAGTTTAGCAAATTTTGGTTGGTATGCAGTTACTGCAAATCTGTTTGCGAATTCCATGATACATTTGGCAAATAATTTTGGCCTTGTGTTAGATAAGGCAATATGGGCACCGATACTAGGCACCCTTTGCGTTTTGTTAGGTACCTTAATTGCTCTTAGTGGGCCTGAAACTATAAAAGGAATCAATAAATACATGGTTGTAGCTTTGTTATTTGTTGGTTTGATTATCGCTGGAATTTGTTTTTTTGCGGTTCCGATAACTGAAATTATGAATGTGCAACCTGCTGTTCAAAGTGATTTGACACCACTTGAAAGATTTATGATTTCAGGTGAAGGTAATGTTGCTGTGGCATTTTCTTGGTCAACGCAAGCGTTCATCTTACCACGTTTAGCTAAATCAGAACGCAGTGGCTATTGGGCAACTTCCTTGGCATATGGTGTTGTAGCACCGTTTTTTGCAGCCACGGGAGGCGTAATGGCACTTGCTATGTTCGTAAAAACTGGTGTATATGAAAGCGATCCAACAACGATGCTAGCAACTTTGAGTACTCCTACCTTTTCACTTCTTAGTCTTCTGTTAGTAGCATTTGCAAATATAGGGACTCAAGGAACGGGGTCATATGTTAACTGTATGATTGTGAAAAGTGGAATGCCAAAAATAAGTTATAAGTTAATGGTATGGATAGCTTTTGTCTATGTAAGTTCTTTAACCATTTGGGGAGGAGTAGATGAATATTTTGGGTCATTTATTTCTCTAGCTGCTTATCTTCAAGGACCAATTATTGGAATGATTGTCGTTGACTTCTTCCTACTCAGAAAGCAAAAATTGTCTCTTCGTTCAGCATATTTCTTAGAAGGACATAAGGCATACGAGTATACAAAAGGATTTAATATCGTAGGAATGGGCTGTGTGTTCATCTCATTAATCGTTGCAGTCCTCTTTATATATAACCCAGTGACGAAGCAAATTCAAAGTCCAATCTTCTTATTTACTACTGGAAGTGGTTTTACCGCTCTATTTGGTGGGGGGTTATACTGGCTTGCTAGTCTTACTCCATTAAAAGCCTATATGGTTCGTGATAGAGAAGAAATTACAATTTAAGAATGAAAAAGACCGACTGGATTTCCAGTCGGTCTTTCGTTTATTTATAATTCATTGCAGTTAAGGCTACTTGTAAGATGATAGCGCCTAGTGTACCGATTAACATTAGTACGGCTACAACACGTGTAATTTTTTCAACTGTTGAAAGATTACGTTTTTTCTTT
>CAUVJW010000009.1:0-29541 GCA_963552295.1 uncultured Streptococcus sp.
AGAGCCAGTTTAAGACTTCTGTACGTTTAGCTGTGTCTTCTGGAAGGAATTTTCCGAATTTTTCTGCTAAATAAAGCAAGATATTCGCTGACTCAAAGACGCGAATCGGTTCATCTCCTGAACGGTCTAAGAGTGCTGGAATCTTCGAATTCGGGTTAATCGCTACAAAGTCGCTACCGAATTGGTCCCCATCCATAATCGTAATTTTAAATAAATCATAGGCTGCCTTGTCAACGCCTGCTTCGAGTAATTCTTCCAGCATAATGGTCACTTTAACGCCGTTTGGTGTCCCTAGCGAATACACTTGTAAGTCTGTTTCTCCGACTGGTAAGGTTTGTTCAAAACGCGCTCCTGCCGTTGGACGGTTAATTCCTGAGAATTTCCCTTGGTTGCTATCGGCTGCGCTCCAAACGCGTGGTAATTGATATTCTGTCATATGGTATCCTCCTTGAGTCTCTTTAGAATTATTTTAACATGATACTTCCATTCTCTTTGCAACATCTGCTTACGAATAATTTCTCAAGCAGAAACTTTTGTAAACTAATTTTTTAGTGTTAGACTTACAAGTATAAACAACAAAGGAGGTCTTCAAATGTCATTAGAAGATAAATTACAACAAGCATCAGGTGCTGCAAAAGAAGTATTAGGTAAAGTTACTGGTGATAAAAGCACTGAAACAGAAGGTACTGTTGAAAAAGAATTAGCAAAAGCTAAAGAAGTTCTAGAAAACGTTAAAGAAGGCGTTGAAGGCGCAGTCGAAGGAATTAAAAATACTTTCAACAAATAATTGAACCTAACAAACAAGAGCCGCTACAAATGTAGTGGCTCTTTTTTCTTTATAAAATATACTCTGCCAGTAATCGTTCGAACTCGCGAATATCGATTCCGCGTTTCAATTCAATCTTAATGTGTCCAGCTCTGGTCCATAATTCCACTTCTGCCGTGTAATCGAGGATGCCTGCATTTTCTGTAGACCACATATTCACTGCACTATACGGCAATGAATACATCTCGACTTTCGTTCCCGTGAGTCCTTGGACATCTTTTACAATCAAGCGTTTATTGGTGAATACCGCAACATCTCGTACAGTTTTAAAGGCGCGGTCTGCCACCTCTCCTGTCACAAGAATTTCTTCGATATCGCGTGGGACATCCACTTCTCGGTAGAAGACCCATTTGAGTGCGGTTGTTTCGTTTTCCATTTCCATATCCAATCCCCCATCTCGTTGAACTTTCTAGTTATAATACATCTACAATTTCCCAAAGAATATCCTTCCATGTAATCTTCTTGCGTCCATTAATCGTTTCAAATAGATGGTAGACTTTCAGATGATTATCATTACTAAACACAAAATCGAAGCGAAATTCACGTCCATTTGGAGAAATGGCATCAAATTTGGTTTTATATTTATCATGAACAGGGCTCACAGGAAATTTATTAAACATCATGCGCCGCTCGTCCCCAGCTTCTGTAAGACAGTTTTCAAGTTCCTCACAGAATTCCACAAACATCTGATAGAGCTGTTCCTCGGAAAGTCTGCGACTGCGAACGAGTGACTTGCAATCCGAAAATCCCCAGCGTGTGATATCGATAGAAAATGAAAATCCTTCTTGATTAATGCTGTCTAAAAACTCTTCACGTTTCATGCTTGTCCTCCATTGCTGTTTTCTCTGGCCCATTCGGGATTGCTATAATAGCGCACGAAGAAATGAGGGTCTCCGCCTGCTTCGTCCATTTTATCTTTAATGCTCACTTCTGGATGAGTGACTTCTCCTGTTTTTGTAAAATACTCTCCGATTTTACCCGTGCGATTTTGAAGCCCCCATGCTACATCGTTTCCTACAATCGCTGCTAAGAATCCGTGGCCTTCCACAAGGTCAAAGAATTCAGCCACTGTGAGGCTTTCTGGCACCTCGAATGTCATCTCATGATTGTATACATCATCTCCAGCACAAACCGAATTGCGATCGACGATAATTTTCATCTGGCCACTTCCTTAGAAACTATTTGTAATGATTATACCATATTCCCGTCGGATTCATGAGTTGTAAAATAAAACAAAAGCAACGGAAGTAATATCCGTTGCTTTTGATCCTTTAAGAGAAAATAATCATGTTTTCTAAATTTTCGATAATACAGTTGGTACTGTTAGATAAAAGGTAGCTGTCAGAGTTTTCTCCCCTTGGTTTACAAAAATCTCAATTGAATTTTTGTCTAAAAAGACCTCAAGTTCTTTAGCCTCTATCGTTACGTATCGTCTACTTGTGTCCTGTTCTTCTTCCCCAACAATTTTTTGAGCAAGAGTACTACGGTCAATATATACCTGTTGTGCTGTACTATCATATCCAAACTCAAGATAGTCAGTTTCATTTCCTATGCGGTACTGACCGTCGCCTTCAATTTGAATTTGATACTGTCCATGCGGGATAGGTGTTTGAATGAGCTTACCATCCTTCAAGTGAAGAATTCTTGGTAATGTCATCGCACCTGCCCACTGATGTTGTTGAACATGAGAGTGAATCGTACGTCCCCAGGTCTGCATCCAAGCAATCATAATACGACGTCCCTCATCATCTACTAATGTTTGTGGAGCATAGAAGTCTTGACCGTGATCAATCTCTTCTACAGTTTCAGGAATAAATTTCTTTTCTTCCCAATCGACTCTACCTGAAAGAAAAACGGATGAATTAATATTATGGAACGAATCTCCGTCGCGTTTATAGCGCATTGGAGAAACGATTAAACAATCTTTTCCATCTAACTCAAAGTAATCAGGACATTCCCACATAAATCCTTGATGCTCTTCTCCTTTTAAGAAGATAGACTCAAATTTCCAATCGACTAAGTTGTCTGAACCAAATAGTACCACACAGCCGACATTGTCTTTATGCTTACTAGCTACTACGGAATAGTAGCGTCCATCTTTCTCGAAGAGTTTTGGATCCCGGAATTCCGATACAATCAATTCTTCTGGTAAATCGGCACCTGTCAGCACCGGATTTTCTGAAATCTTTGTAAAATGAATCCCGTCATCCGAATAGGCTATATTTTGTAATTGTCGAATACTTCCCTCTTCATCAATATGTCCTGTGTACATAATCCAGAGGCGATCATCTTTTACAATCGCTGAACCAGAGAAACATCCACTTCGATCATAGTCTTGATCAGGAGCAAGTGCTACAGGCAAATGCTCCCAATGAATCAAGTCCTTACTCTTTGCATGTCCCCAGTGCATTGGACCCCAGGCACTATCGTATGGATAGAATTGATAAAAGAGATGATATTCTCCTCTAAAATAAACGAATCCATTTGGATCATTAATCCATCCTATTTCAGCGGTAAAATGCTCTTCTGGCTTGTACTGAGTATTTACTAAATGCTTATTTTTCTCAATGAAAAGATTCGCGTCTTCTACAGTATACTTTTTACCACTCATATTTAACCTCTACTTTTTATTTGCTTGATATTGATCGTAATATTTTTGTTTGATTGTTAAGTATTCAGAAAGCCCATATTTTTCAAGTTCTTGTTTATAAGCATCCCACTCTTGATCAATATTTCCGTTAACAATCCATTCAGAACGTTTGCGGTAGATGTAATCTTTCATATCTGCTTCGATGTGAGCAAGTTTATCTAAGTCTTCTTGTGTCATGAATACACGTGGATAAATGTTGTCGTTGCTCATATAAGGAACATAGTACTCTTTGATTAAGTCTAAACGCCATTTAGCATCGTCTGGCATTGTAGTCACTTTTCCATAGTAAGAATCTAGGATTGCAAGAGGTCCACCAACTTCTGTTTTTTGACGAAGTTCAGCAGGAGCAGTTCCATTTAATGGTAAGTGTTTTAAGCTGTTTGTTGCTTGGTCAAATTCAAAGATATTTTGTTGGTTCGGATCCCCGTAAGTTCCCCAGTTGTTTTGTACAGATTGAAGTGGTGCATATTGTGCATCAATCCATTTAGCAGTTAACTCAAGGTTTTTGTTTGCACTAGTAATAACCATTTTATCGCGGTTGAATCCCATACCGTTTGTACGAGTAACATGTTTCTTACCACTTGGTCCAGCAAGAACTGGTAATACATCATAACTATCGTTGCTACCAGTTACATTGCTTTTATCCCATGTAAAGTAAACACCAAATTTTTGGTCATGTCCTTTAGCAATATAACTATTCCAATCATTTTCGAAAGCTTCTTTATCGATTAAGCCTTTTTCTTGTAATGTACGGATGAATTTAACGGCTTCTTTGTAATCATCATTATCAGCTGTAAAGTCAATTTTTCCGTCATTTCCAACAACGATATGATCATCGTTATCCCCTACACCGAATGCTCCAAACAACATCTTGAAGTCTTCGTTTCCGTTTCCGTTGATGAATGCGAATGGAATTTCATCAGCTTCACCGTTTCCGTTAGGGTCTCCGTTTTTAAAGGCTTCTAACACAGCAATTAATTCATCAGTAGTTTCTGGCATTTTAAGCCCTAGTTTCTTCAACCAATCTTTATTAATCCATGCCATGTCATTTACACTGTGGATAGACTCTTTACCCTCTCCTAATTCTTCAATCCATGGGAAGGCATAGATATGTCCGTCAGGAGCCGTCATTAATGATTTGTACTCTGGTCTTTCTTCTAGAATTTTCTTAAGGTTTGGCATGTATTTGTCGATTAAATCTTCAACAGGGATAATTACACCTTTCTTAGCCCAGTTCATTAATTCAACATCTGATGCACCATCATTATGAATAGCATCTGGAAGGTCTCCACTTGAGATATCTAAGTTTCTCTTTTCACCAAAATCAGATTGGTAGTTTGTCCACTCGATATGAACACCCGTTTCTTTTTCCAAACGTTGTAAAATTAGTTTGTCATTTGGATCTTTTGGTGCTAATGGTGAACTTGCTGTCATAAATTTCAATGTCTTAGTTTCCTTTAGAGGGAAAGACACATCTTGCAATTTATAATCTGGACTTGAGGCCTTATTGCTTGAGCCACAAGCTGCAAGGACAGTTAAACTAGCTGTCAAAACAAGTGCTGATTTGGTAAATCTATTGAATTTCATAATAAAACTCCTTTAATAATTTATTTTTTTATATTTATTAACCTTTAAGTGAGCCGGCCATAATACCTTTGTCAAAGTATTTTTGGAAGAATGGATACATAACGATTAATGGCAAGCTTGAGATAACAATCGTTGCGTATTTAATTAATTCTGCTAATCGCTTCATTTCATTTAAAGCAGCTTGTGCACCAATCATATCTTGGCCAGGCTGACTTTGAATCAGGATTTTACGAAGAACTAGTTGTAACGGTTCTAAGTTTGGATCCTTGATATAAATCATTGCATCGAAGTATGAGTTCCATTGACCAACAAAAGCGTATAAGAAAAGTACAAACATAATTGGTTTTGCTAATGGAAGCATAATCTTGAAGAAAATCTGTAAATCATTTGCTCCATCAATTACGGCTGCTTCCTCTAACTCTTCTGGTAATCCTTGGAAATACGCACGAGCAAGAATAATGTTCCATACATTCACCGCACCAGGTACGATGATTGCCCAAGGTGTATTCAACATCCCTAAGTCTTTAACTAATAAGTACGTTGGAACTAATCCACCACCGAAAAACATTGTGACAATTAAGAAATAGTTAATCCATTTACGCCCTACTAAATTTCTCTTAGAAAGAGGGTATGCTGTAAATACAGAAAGAAGAACCGTTAAAGTTGCAAATCCAAATGAGTATAATAGAGAGTTCAGAAACCCTCTTAAAATGGACTGGTCACTAAAAACTCGTTTATACCCTTCTACTGTCCAGTCTTCAGGGTTAAAACTAATCCCTCTAGTCGCTAAGACCTTTGGATCCATAAATGACGCTACAATAATATAAATCATTGGAACCAAGGTGATTAAAACAATAAAAGCAATGATAATCTTATTTAATACTAAAATTCGTCTATCAAATTGCGTATCCATATATGATTTTTTCATATCTTTCACCTAAATCCCTTCACCATTATTCATACGTTTTACAATTTGATTTACTGAGATTAGTAAAACTACATTAATAACTGCATTGAATAAACCTACAGCAGTTGAGTATGAGTAATCTCCCGACACAAGACCAATCTTATATACATAAGTTGAAATGATTTCAGATGTCGGTAAGTTAAGAGATGTTTGCATCAAGAATGCTTTCTCATAACCAACGTTCATAATTCCACCTGCAGCTAAAATGAATTGAATCACCATGATTGGTTTCAACGCTGGGATGTCGATATGCCAAATTCGTTGGAAAATATTCGCACCATCTAATCGAGCAGCTTCAATTAATGATGGATCTACATTCACCAATGTGGCTGTATATAGAGTAGAAGCCCACCCCATCCCTTGCCATATACCACTTAGAATATAGAGTGGTCGGAAGAAATCAGGATTTGTTAGAAAATCGATTTTAATTCCAAACATCGAAAGGAAACCATTGATTGGACCTCCAACTGAGAAGAAGAGGAAAATCATCCCGACGATAACTACAACTGAGATAAAGTTTGGCGCATATAAAATCAACTGAATGCGTTTCTTAGCTTTATCACTTAACAATTGGTTTAGCATAATTGCAAGTATGATTGGTGGCAAGAATCCAAGCAACAAGCCATAAATACTCAATTTTAGAGTGTTCGTTAATAAAATTCCAAAGTTTGGAGAAGATAAGAATTTAGTGAATTCCTCGAATCCAATCCATTCACTTCCTAAAATACCTTTTAAAGGATTGTAATCTTTAAAAGCTATTAAAACGCCATACATAGGAATGTACTTAAAGATGAATGTTAATACCAATCCAGGAACTGTCATTAATAACAAAAGTTTTTGCTTCTTAATCCGTTCCCATAAGGTCACTTGTTTTTCTGTTTTAATCATAACAATCTCCTTTTTTGAAACGTTTCAATTCTTGCCTAGAAAAAGGAGCGCTATGCGCCACTTCTCTTTATTTGAAACGTTTCAATTTTAAATCAAAAAAATAATTATTTTTAAATTTGAGTTCATTCTAACAGTGTTAGCGTTTTCTGTCAATACATTTAGTTGTATTTCCTTCGATAAATGTTATCGGTAACATTGTCTGCATATTAACAGATTTTCCATCAATAATATCAAATAAGATTCGAACAGCTTCCCTAGCCATTTCCTCTAAAGGTTGGGCAATCGTTGACAATAAATAATCTGTATTCCCTGCCATCTTAATACCGTCATAACCAATAATTTGAACATCTTCAGGAATCTTCTTTCCCTTAGCTTGTAAGATTTTGATGACATCTAGGGCAAATAAGTCATTAATTGTAAAAATTCCATCCACATCAGGATTCTCCGATAAAAATTTCTCCAATTTACCATTATAGTCCTCTTCTGTCTCATCTAAGTCAAAGACACTGAAAGGATACTGATGTTCACGGACATAGTTTTCAAATGCAATTCTACGACGTTTTGTTTCATTAATGGTCGTATTATGTCCCCCAACGAAAGCTAAATGCTTACACCCTCTTCGAATGAGTTGTTTCGCAGCTTCACGCCCCCCTGCTTCATTATCTGAAGATACACAAGCAATCTCAATATTCGAATACATACGGTCAATACTCACAAACGGAATTCCTGAAGTTAAGTAGTTTTCGATTGGACTATAAGTAATCGCCACTACCCCGTCTACTTTATTATGACGCAACATATCAAGATAATCTTGTTCTCTATCTGTCCCATTGATTGAGCATAAAAGTAGCTTGTTTTGTCTTTTATAGACTTCATTTTCCACATGCATCGCAAACTCCGAAAAGAACGGATGCCAAATACTAGGTACAATCAATGCAATCGTTTCTGTACGATTTTTCTTCATTCCTCTAGCGTAGAAATCTGGAATATAATTTAAAGTTTTAATCGCTTGTTCAACTTTTTTTAGCGTTACTTCCTTAATTCCACTTTCCTTATTAATAACACGAGAAACTGTACCAACACTAACACCAGCCTCAATGGCAACATCTTTCATCGTAATGGATTTCTTTTGTTCTGACATATTTCTCCTCCTTTTTCTCTATAGTATCACGGAATTATATTTTTACAAACTCTTTTTTCATACATTATTCTAAAACGCTCTATAACATTCAATATCCATCTGTTCTTAACTATCGCATTAATCTGAGTTTCTCTCTATGATTTCGTCCTTGCAGCCACATCCGTCCATTTTTTCTCAACAAAAAAGCACCCTGCAAATACAGAGTGCTGAGATCTTGTAAGTAATTCTTGTTACGTATTAACGTTTTGAGGCTTACTTTGTCTATTTATTGACCGCTATCAGAAAATAACCAGAAAGAAAAAACTATTCAGTTCATCGTCCTCAATCCTTGTCTGCTTCATTTTCTTTTGCGCGATCGTTTTGTAAATCTTTTTCAGAGAGTTTTTGTTCGATATACTTGTCAATGTTTTCGTAAAATTCCTTGATCGTCTCACTATCTAATTTTGCCGAATTGTTGAATTGCTTGACTTTCAATTGAACAGATTGAATACCGTAAGAGGCTTGTTTTTGGCGAATGGTTTCTAATTCTTCTTCTGAAATCGGATCTCCAACAACCGTCAAGACCAATTCATTATTACTTGACTTGTAGACTTGATTAATGACCGTATGATTGGCGAACTCATTTCCTACAAACTGTTTGATCCCTTCTTTTCGCGCTTGATCCATCGTCAGAGTGACTGCTGAATAGCTGGCTGGAAGGATCAATAATACAATCAAGGATATCAACCCAATTTTCATTTTAATGTTTAGCTCATTGAATGAACTTAAGGGAGATTGTCTCATCATAATTCTTGTTCCAACAATATTGATTAGCATGATAAAGACACAGTTGATCAAGAAAAGATAGAGAGCCCCAAATAAAAATCGTACATTTCCATTAGCTAAACCATAGCCTGCAGTGCAGATAGGTGGCATCAGAGCTGTTGCAATGGCTACTCCTGGCACGATATTGTTTGCTTCTTTTTTTCTTGAACCAATGACACCTGCTATCCCACCAGCAATAGCAATGAGAACATCCCAAATGGTTGGAGAGGTTCGTGCAATCAACTCGCTACTTGCATAAGATAAGGGAGACATCCAGAAATACAAAGTCGATACAAACAAACTGACCAATACTTGAGTCAATAAAACCACTAAAGATTGTTTGATTAAACGGGTATCAAAAATAGCTAAACCAACACCCAGTCCAACAATCGGTGTCATAATAGGTGAAATCAGCATGGCTCCAATAACGACAGCTGTTGAATTCATGTTTAGACCTATAGAGGCAATAAAAATCGCACACATCAAAATCATTGTATCTCTTAATCGAACATGAAGATCATCATATAATTTCTCTCGGTATTCACGTATTGAATAGTTCCCAGTCATTGTTTACTCCTTTTATTTCATATAATCTTATTTCTGCATGGATGATGGTAGAGAGACTTATGTCCAATTTGACATATTTTTAATTCTCATTTGTAATTCTTTTGAACATTATCTTTGAAATATCTATCAATCCATCCTTGATATTATATCAAAAATTTTACAGTCTTTCTCTGATGAAATCAATTGATTTAAAAGATAGCGAGCTGCAAGTTGCTGATCGCCAATTCTCAAAAAAAGCACTCTGCAAATACAGAGTGCTTAGATCTTGTAAGTAATTCTTGTAACGTATTAACGTTTTGAGGCTGGTCCTTCGACCTTCGCGTCCTTATCCGTACGTCACTTCGTTCCTACGGCTCCTAGCTAGGGCTCCGCCCTTCGCACCCATGTCTGTAAGTTGCTAAAGCAACAACACCCATGTGAACTGACTCGCTTTACGCGCTTTCTTAAGACCTGGTTTTTATAAGCGATGCTAGTTAGCCATGATTTTTAGTCTTTTTCAAGATTTGTTGCTTAAAAAACCATAGATTACATTAATAATCATCAGTAGCGGGGCAAAAGGAATGAAATTTGGAAAAAGATAACCAACTAATAATATGATCACTAGCTGCAATCCATATAATAGTGCCCACCGATAAGGTCTCTTTTTTTCTTCAGCCGATAACGGCCTTTGACTCGTCTTGATCACCATCGCTGTCATGATTATCCAAGCTACATCCCAAAGGGCAAGAACGATGAGGTAAAACAGGAGAAAGGCAAAATTAGCGGAATGCTGTCCAATCCCTCGAGTCGCTAAGGGAACAAAACTAGCTGTTAAAAGCCAAAAACTATTGGCTCCAAATAAACGAAAGCTGACATGATCTACTAATTTGTAGAGTTCATGATAATATAGCCAGACTGCCATGATTTGCAAAAAGCTAGTAATGTAAATAAAAATCATGGGTAGCATGCTGCTAAGTCCTGCTACGGTCAATTCATTAGGTAACTGTAACTCCAAGGCCATAATTGTGACAATAATGGCCAATAAAGCATCTGACAAGGCTTCTACTCTTTGCTTTTCCATTCTTTCCTCCTAATGACTTCTTTTTTGCTTTTTTCTAATGGCTGAGAGGGAGTTTCTAACGGCTGTGTTGGGAGCTCTATGCTGCAGCCATCAATCCCACAAACTAAACCTGTCTCTTCTGAATTGTTGTCTAGTAGTTGAAAAGGGGTATCTATCATTTTATTGTGCTCCTTCTTCTGCTTGAATTTGTTTTAGTACCGCCAACATGTATTCATAAGGCTGAGCACCTGAAATTCCATACTTATTGTTCAGAACAAAGAAAGGTGCACCTTGAACGCCTGACTGATGAGCTTCTAAGATATCGCGTTTGACCTCGTCAGCAAATGCATCTCCAGCAAGTACCTGCGCTGCCTCTTCTTGTGGTAGAGCGAACTCACTGATAACAGTTAGTAACACAGAATGATCCGCAATATTGGCATGTTCTTCAAAGTAAAGATGGTACAAGGCCGTAATGAAATTTTGATGATCTTTTTTATCTAAATACTTCTGCGACCATTTAATAAGACGGTGAGCTGAAAAGGTGTTGGTTGGGATAATCCCCGCCATATCAATACGAAGCCCTTCTTCATTTCCCATGCTTTCCATGTGCGCAAACTGAGCTTTAGCTTGCTCAGTGGTCATACCGTGACTGGCAGCAAACTCTGTAAGCATGGTTTCACTTGTTTCTAAAGGCGCATTGGGATTTAGCTGGTAAGCTTTCATTGTCAAATCTTCTGGGTTTAAACCAACAGCTGCCATAGCACGCTTCATCCGACTAGCACCAATGTAACAAAATGGACAGGCAATATCTGACCAGTAACTAATTTTCATATTTTTTCCTTCCTTTCTTTCCACTACCAAGAAGCTTTTTTCAACCCAAGAATGACACCTTGGTAAGCTTGCTGGCGTAAACAAATCCGACAAAGTTTAAACTTGCTGTAGGCCGAATGCGAGCGGTCGCATGCCAAACAGCGTGAGTATTTTTGAACCAGGTAGGCCTTCTTTTTCCTTTGTATCAAAGCTTTTCTTGCCATCTAAACCTCTTTCTTATCCACCAATTGACCCTCTTTAAAGACTAATAAAGTCGTCAGGGTAGGCTGAATGCCAAATAAAGAAATGAGACGGGGCACTTGAAAAATATCTGCTTGGTAAAGCACCAAATGCTCTCGTTCAGCCGTGTCTATGAGTTCTTTTTGCCCAAGAGACGATAGACTGCATTGATTTCCTGAAACAAGAAGAGCTAGATTTTGATGTTGGGCTAACAGTTCTTTTAATTCGATACTAGATGTGACTGATTTCATCATAGGTTATCAATATAGGCCAATGTATCTAGGGCAGCAATGGCACCGCTACCTGCTGCAGTAATGGCTTGTTGGTATTTTGGATCTTGCACATCACCAGCTGCAAAAATACCTGCAACAGAGGTCTTTGCTGTTCCTGCCTGTGTTTGAATATAGCCTTTATCATCCAATGCTAATTTTCCATCAAGAAAATCGGTGTTTGGCTGATGACCAATGGCCACAAAGAGACCGTCAGCCTGAATGTGCTCAATATCACCTGTTTCATTATTACGAACATCCAAACCAGTCATTCCCATCAGATTAGATGTAACTTTGACAGGCGTGTAATTTAACATCCAATGAATTTTATCATTTGCCTGAGCCCGTTTGGCCATAATATCAGATGCGCGTAACTCATTGCGGCGGTGGATAACGGTCACTTTCGATGCAAAGCGTGTCAAATAGAGGGCTTCTTCCATAGCGACATCACCCCCGCCAACTACAAGGATTTCACGCTCTTTATAGAAGAAAGCATCACAGGTCGCACAAGCGCTGACACCTTTTCCGATGGCCTCTTCTTCGCCTTCAATCCCTAGGTATTTAGCGCTAGAGCCTGTTGCGATAATAACGGCCTTGGTATCAATGATTTCACCATTATCCAGATGTACCTTGAAAGGAGACGATTCGCCTTCAATTTTTTGAACAAATCCAAAGGTCATTTCGGTGCCAAACTGTTCTGCTTGGCGGCGCATTGTTTGGACTAATGTATTGCCATCAATCCCGTTTTCAAAACCTGGATAATTTTCTACGAGGGTTGTGGTGGTTAATTGACCACCCTCAGAATAGCCTGTGATCAATCGATTTTTCAAACCAGCTCGACTTAAATAAATGCCAGCTGTGTACCCTGCAGGCCCTGAACCTACAATAATTACATCATACATAAATCACCTCATGATAACTGTGCTTGAATTTTTTCCATCAATACTTGTTTAGGATGAACACCAACAAGAGCATCAACGGGTTTACCATCTTTAAAAATCACCATTGTTGGGATAGAACGAATGCCAAAGAGATTGGCAAGCTCTTGTGATTGGTCCACATCCACCTGAGCAATCGTTGCTTTTCCGTCAAAGTCCTGTGAAAGTTCTTCCACTACCGGTTCCATCATCCGACAAGGCGGGCACCACTGCGCCCCAAATTCGATAAAACTCACCCCATTTTGGATAGCTTTCGCAAATGTTTCGGTTGTTAGTTGTTTTGTCATAAAAAAAACTCCTTTCTAAAATAAATTGCTTCTATTCAATCGTATAATTGAATAGACTAAGGATAAAAAAATGAATTTCAAAAAGGTTAACTTAGCCCTTCTAAAAATCCAATTTGTATCACTTCGTTTCTTTGAGATACTAAATAAGAAGTATTTCAAAGATATAATTCAACAAAATTGTTGAATAGGTTGAGTAAAAAAGAAATTCAACTTTTTTATTGAATAATTGAATTATAACACATTAAATCTATTTTGCAATGATTTTGCTCACGAGTCTCCGGTTATAAGAAAAGACTAAGGAATACACCTTAGTCAAGTTCTGAACGAGAGGATGCACCCCACTTCCAATCAGCAAAACTGCGATTGAGACTATAGATACTGTAGCCTAAACTCTGTAAATCCTGTGCTGCTAGGTTAGCATAGCCACATTGGCGCCCGCGACAATAAACAATGATGGTCTTCTCTTTGGGAAGCTGAGCTTTTTTTTGATCAAACTCATCGATTGGTAAATTAAGAGCTTTTGGCAAGTGCCCTGCCTCATACTCCTCAACAGGCCTTAAATCAAGTAAGATAGCATCTATCTTAGCTACTAATTCAATTGCATTAGCGAGCTCAATCTGAGGAACACCAGCCGCCTCATCATAGTCTGACTCAATCGCTCTAACTTCTGCTAACTGTTCTTCACCGACGGCAAATAACAGAAGGATTAACTGGATAACCTTTTCAGAAGCCAGGCTATAATGGATAAAATTACCATTTCGACTCGTCACCACCAAGTGGCTTTCTTTTAAAACCTGAAGGTGGCGCGAAGTATTGGCAACAGAGAGACCCGTCGCATGCGCAATTCCCTCAACTGTCTTTGGTCCCTGTGATAATATATTTAAAATATCAAGACGCTTCTCACTTCCTAGCCCCTTTGTTAAGCGAGATAGCTCTTGGTAAATATTTTGTTTGTAATCAATCATTGTCTCTTGCATCAAATCAACTCCTTATCTATTCAATTCAATAGTATAATTCTTAAAAACAGTTGTCAACTATTCCATTCGAAAAATGTTGATACTCATTTGTGACAAAAAAGCCGGCATTCGCCAAAAAATAAAAAGAATACTTATCCTTAACATTTACTAATATTAATAGGTAAATCATGTAAAAAGAGACCTATCTCTGAAAAATGAAATTTTTAACGATCCGCAGTTTCTTTTGTGAAAAACCATCTATGTGCGACCATAAATTGTATCAAAATGATTTTCTTAGAGCTCTTACGTTTTGAGGCTAGTGCTCCGCCCTTCGCATACATATTCGTACGTCACTTCGTTCCTACGGCTACTGGCTAGGGCCCCGCCCGGCGCATACATGGCTGTAAGTTGCTAAAGCAACAACACCCATGTAAAATTTCTGACCGCCAATTCTCAAAAAAAAAAGCACTCTGTAAATACAGAGTGCTGAAATTTTGTAAGTAATTCTTGTAACGTATTAACGTTTTGAGGCTTGCTTTGTCTATTTATTGACCCCTATTTGTTTATTTCCCACTGATAATCTCCGCATGAGAATTGTGTCCATTCCGAATATCTACAGTATAGCCAAATGCTTTATTTTCTATAGTATGATGTCTGATATGAACAATCATTCTTAATTGCGTATTCTTGTCTACTTCCATGTAGTTATTTAGAACAGGATCCGTTAGAAAATAACTAATAAATGCTCTTCCTGTTTCATAGCTATAACTTTTTAGGTCCATTTTTAAGGTTGATAAACTCTCTTTATTGATGATAAACTTTTGCAATAGAAGTGTTGGATGTTTTATGTTCACATTTGCTGTCGAATCTTTCAATTGAATGGTGCCGTTTTGATAAATGACTTCACCCTCATATAGTGTTTCTGTATGAGTTTTCTTTTTATCATCAATTGTAATTTTTTCCCATAAAATGGTTCCAGTAATACTTTTAGTTTTACTATCCACATTTAGCTTTATAGATTGAAATAAATAGCCTTCGCCTTCTTTGTAATCATACAAATCATCACTTTGAATATAAAATCCTTCCGAAAATTTATCAAATAGGTCTTCTAAATTCTCTGTTGGATAAACCCTACTTAATTCCGCAGCTTTTCCTTCGATAAACTGTCGGCTGCTCTTGGGATTGCATCCAGCTAAGAAGACCAATCCCATTCCACCTAATAAAATCATTTTAAGTACTTTTTTCAGCATGGTTTCCCCCTTTTTTTAGTAACCGTGTTTAATATCTAAATTGTAGCAAGTTTAAGATAATGATTCAATATTTCCATTAACTGTTTTTTATCCATCATTCTTTCTACACTATCTTTTTCTCTACAAAGAAAAAGCACCCTGCAAAAACAGAGTGCTGAATCTTGTAAAATTAAAATCCAAATTTGTTATTTAGTGTATAGATTATTTATATTCTGTAAAGATTAATCTTGCATCGTCAATTAAATCATCATATCTAGAAGCCTGAAACATTGTTGAGATTATTTCTCCCTCTTCTAATTTAACTACTACATCAGTATTGCCAGAATTAAATCTCTGATTATTACCTTTCTTTGTTAATTCATTAACAATTTGAACGTCCCAGCCTAGATTTTTAAATTCAGGATTCATCTCTTTATTAGTACTTAATTTATATGTACCTGGTTTAATATCACGACCAACGACATATTCTCCTACTCCTAATTCATTGCTCATTTGAACTTCTTCAGGAATTGCAGTGAATTTAATTTTAGAAATATTAGTAAATTTTAATACATCTCCATCGAATAAGATTATTCTTATTTTTGAAGCATAGTGGCTACTAGAGTCAGGTGCTCCTGCAAGAAAGTTAATGAACGGCTTATTCAAATTTTTTCTAGTTCCAAATATGTTTCCTGATCCACCTGTGATTTCTAAATCATAAATTCCTGGCTTCACATCCTTACCTTCACCAACTACAACATCTCCCGTAACATAAATCTCCTCTGTTGATTTTGAATTTTTTGCCATTTCGTTATAAAGCTCTACCGAAGATTTTTCCTTTTTAACTTTTTCTTGAGTAGTTGTTTGCTTCACTTCCGAAGAGGTCGACTTTACAACAGGATTATTTTCTGCTGTTGTTTCCTTATTTGATGCATTATTATTACAACCTGCAAGAACAGATGCAAGCATCAAACTCGTTAGTAATAATTTAGATTTTTTCATTTTTCCACACCCAATCTTTATTTTTAACACACGTTTATCTTATCACAATGCAACAGTCAAAACAATCAAATATTTACATATTTTTCCTATTTTATTCAAAATACGTAGGTTTTAGTTCCAAAGATATATTAACGTTTTGAGGCTAGGGCTTCGCCTGTCGCAGCCACATCCGTAAGTCGCTTTGCTCCAACACCCCCTGGCTAGGACTCCGTCCGTCGCATCCATATCCGTACGTCACTTCGTTCCTACGGCTATGTAAAATTGAGACCGCCAATTCTCAATAAAAAAAGCACCCTGTATATACAGAGTGCTTTGATTTCGTAATAAATACTTGTAAAAAATTAACGTTTTGAGAACTGACTCGCTTTACGAGCTTTCTTAAGACCTGGTTTTTTACGTTCTTTCATACGTGGGTCACGTGTTAATAAGCCAGCAGCTTTTAACACTCCACGGAAGTCAGGGTCAACTGTTAATAATGCACGAGCGATTCCGTGACGGATAGCTCCTGATTGACCTGTGAATCCACCACCGTTAACGTTAACTAAAACGTCGTATGAACCTAATGTTTCAGTTAAGTTTAAAGGTTGTTTGATTACTTCGTGTAAGTAAGCAAATGGGATGTATTCTTCGATTGATTTTTTGTTAATTGTAATGTTTCCTGTCCCTGGTACTAAGATAACACGGGCAGTTGAGTTTTTACGGCGTCCAGTGCCGCGGTATTGTGCTTGAGCCAATGCTTTTTCCTCCTTAGATTAGTGATTGGATGTCTACTACTGCTGGTTGTTGTGCAGCATGTGGATGTTCAGCTCCACCGTAAACATGTAATTTAGTAAATTGACGACGTCCTAATGAGTTCTTAGGTAACATGCCTTTGATTGATAATTCAACTAATTTACGAGAGTTGTTAGCACGTAATTCACCAGCTGTACGAGCTGTCAATCCACCAGGGTGGTTTGAGTGGTGATAGTAAACTTTATCAGTTGCTTTTTTACCTGTTAAGGCAACTTTGTCAGCGTTGATGATGATTACGAAATCACCTGTATCAACGTTAGGTGTAAATGTTGGTTTGTTTTTTCCACGTAAAATGCTTGCTGCAACAGCTGAAAGACGTCCTAATGGCACATCAGTAGCGTCGATAACAACCCAGTTACGTTCTGTAGTGCTAGCTTTAGCCATGTATGTTGTACGCACGATTGTTTCCTCCAATTTCTTTCTTGGTATTCTTCACATTGAGTTTAACGGGGCTCAAATGTGGATCTATTATCTAGAAAATAAAATTATTTTGCTAATGCTTCTTTAGCTTTGTCTGCTAATACTGTGAAAGCAGCTGCATCGTTAACTGCTAAGTCAGCTAACATTTTGCGGTTCATTTCGATACCAGCTAATTTTAAGCCGTGCATTAATTTGCTGTAGCTTAATCCGTTTAAACGAGCTGCCGCATTGATACGTGCGATCCATAATTTACGGAAGTCACGTTTCTTTTGACGACGGTCACGGTAAGCATACATATATGATTTCATGACTGCTTGTTTAGCTGTTTTAAATAATTTTGATTTCGCTCCGTAGTAACCTTTTGCTAATTTTAAAACGCGGTTACGACGACGACGAGTAACTGTTCCACCTTTAACACGTGGCATAATTAATTCCTCCTTGGTCTATCAGTCTCTTGCGACTGGTTGAAAATGTAATAGTTTGCGTGCTGAATTAACGCATTTGACTTAATTGTTGTTTAATACGTTTGATGTCAGTAGCGTGAACCATTGTTTGTTTACGCAAGTGACGACGTTGTTTTTTAGTTTTGCCATGGAAACGGTGGCTTGTGAAGGCTTGAGAACGTTTTAATCCTCCACCACCTGTACGTTTGAAACGTTTAGCTGAACCACGGTGTGTTTTTTGTTTTGGCATGAGACTTTCCTCCTGTTACTTTTTTACTTATCATTCTTAGGTGCTAACATCAAGAACATGCTTCGTCCGTCCATTTTAGCCTTTTGTTCAACTGTCGCGATTTCAGAAACTTGTTCTGCTAAACGCTCGAGAACTTTTTGACCAATCTCTTTATGAGTAATGGCACGACCTTTGAAGCGAATGCTTGCTTTGACTTTATCACCTTTTTCAAGGAACTTGATCGCTGCTTTTAACTTCGTATTAAAGTCGTTCTCATCAATTGTAGGGCTTAGACGCACTTCTTTGATATTGATGACTTTTTGGTTTTTGCGAGCTTCTCGTTCTTTTTTCTGCTGTTCAAAGCGATACTTACCATAATCCATGATTCTGGCAACTGGCGGTTTTGCATTTGGCGAAACTAATACTAGATCAAGTCCAGCTTGTTCTGCTAAACGTAAAGCATCGTTTTTCGTTTGAACACCAATTTGTTCACCGTTATTGTCAATAACACGTAACTCACGAGCGCGAATTCCATCATTGACCATCATATCTTTTGCTATGATATTCACCTCCAAGAATTTTTGAGAGAAAAAAAGCAAAAAAGCAACGGAAGTAGTAGAATACTCCCGCTGCCAATGTCTTTTTAAAACTTGAACATTTCCTATCAGCCCAAGGACCAGTGTCAACTTAGGCGAGAAGCGGGATGCTTCTGCTTGTTTTCTCAACTCTAATAGTTTACCAAATAATAGAGAATCTGTCAACACATATCCCTTTACAGGTAACTATTAATTTTTTCCTTTTAGTAGAATACAGTATTCCCTCAAATTCGTCAACAAATCTACTCTTCTTTTCGTGTTTTTCTCTATCGTGAGGAGTATAATATAGGTGAAAATTTGAGAAAGGAGGTGTACGCTATGGGACTTCCGAATTTTCAACAGTATTCTCTCACGAATCACTTTAAACAGCGAGCCCTCGAACGCTTTGGTATCCCCGAAGAGAAATGCCTCAAGTGGTTTCGAGTGCAGGCACAAACCATGGAGTTATGTGACAATCCGAAAAATCAAGATCCACATCAACAACGATTTCAGAATGCAGATAACATCATCATGATTTGTAACACGGAAAACCGAACTGCTCGTACTTGTTTTTCAGGTTCGTCATGTGACAGGTTACTGTATGAACAATTTCAAGCAGACCGTAAACAGTTGATTGCTACTTACCGAACGGAACTTGTCGGAAAGGAATCCGATGACATTTTACAGTCGCTTGAGACGTTGCTTCGCATGACAAACGAAGCACGGTTAAAATTGTCAGTCGTTTCAGCCGAGTGGATGACCGACTTTAATACTTCTCTTCAACAGTTGCAGGATAGTGTGGAGACCATGCAACAACATTTAAATTTGTTCAATTAGGCTAATAAACTCTATTCTTTATTATTCTAATTAAGCAACATGGGTGAGCCGATATCGACTCACCCTATTTAATTGATTTCTCAGAATCCTTACGGATTTTTTGATAATAGCTGTAATAGGAGACCGGGTCGAGCCTATTGTCTCTCCCCTTTAATGTTCAAAGCGGACGTAAGAACTTTATTCTAACGTCCGCTAATTCGCATTTAATCTCTTTCCTATTACAGCTATTATAAAACCCGTCGATTCTTCGAAATCAATAGCTAGTTATGTGCGTCAACCTCTGCTATCTGAGAGAGGACGCTGTTATTTTGAATATTCCTCAAACCAATCTGTAATAGCTTTTAGACGTGCTTGACGAAGGTTTGGTAATCCTTGACGAGATAGTCCGTGGCTAGACTGAGGGAATAAAATCATTTTTGTTGGCACATTGTTTTTACGCATGGCCATATACATTTGCTCCCCTTGTTCTTGTGGGCAACGTAAGTCACTTTGTCCGTGTAAGACTAGTAATGGCGTCTTCGCGTTTTTCGCATGTGCGACTGGTGACATTTCCCATAAACGTTCTGGATTGTTAATGTCATCAAGCAATTGTTTTTCCACGAAGAATGGGCCGATGTCGCTAGTGCCGTAGAAGCTAATCCAGTTACTGATAGAGCGTTGTGTAACGGCTGCACGGAAACGGTCGGTGTGCGTTACGATCCAGTTCGTCATGAATCCGCCGTAGCTTCCTCCGGCAACGTATAATTGGTCCGCGTCGACTTCAGGGTGTGTTTCTAAGATGTAGTCTACCCCCATCATTAAGTCGTCGAAATCATGGTTACCGTAGTCGCCAAGAATACTCTTCACGAAGTCTTGTCCGTAAGTGTTACTTCCGCGAGGGTTAATCATAATCACGCCGTAGCCTTTTGCAGCGAGTGCTTGCATTTCATGGAAGAAGCTTTCGCCATAAGCCACTTGTGGTCCACCGTGGACATAGAGAATTGCCGCGTGCTTGTCCGCTTTTTCTACTGGTGGCATATACCATCCGTGGATATCCCAGTTGTCGTATCCTTTATAAGTGAAACGTTCAGGTGTAGTAACGATGTGCTCAGCTAAGTATGCTTCGTTTGGATTGTAAAGGTCTGTGATTTCTCCTGTTGTTAAGTTTAAACGTGCTAATACGCTTGGTACAGTTGTTGTTGAATACGTGATGAATAGCTCGTCTTCAGAGATGATTGTTGCTCCTGTTAGGTGCAAGAGTTCATCGAAGATTTTCTCTACTCGTCCGTCTAAATACAAACGATAAAGAACAGTTCTACCTTCCACGCTTGCGCAAGCTAAGAAGCTTTCTTCGTCAAACCATTGTGGTGCAACTCCTGTCACAGCTTGTTGGAAATCCGCCACGAGCCAGTCGCCCCATTCCACATCGAGGTCAGCCGTTAAGTTTAAAATATGCCCTTCTGCAGTTGGAGTGCTATCGAAGTTCACGATTAAGTCTGCTTGCGTCACGAATCCGTGCTCCCCTGAACTATATTGTAGGACTGCTCCGTCTTTTGCATCTAAGACATAGCGATAAGACTCGTCTGTTCCAGCTTCAAGAATCGGATGAATGTCGCCTGTTGTAACGTCCACGTAGCACGCTTCTGCACTGTCTAATGTCCAGCGAACGTTTGATAAATCGCGGTCTACTACAAGTGTTGTTCCATTATGTAAGGCATCGCGAAGACCGATGGATTCTTTGGATTCGAACAGTGTTGTTCCTTCTTTTGTAGCGACATCCACTTTTTTGATTTGTGTGATTTCATCGTTTGGTAAGAATGTTCCTCCATCAAAACGATACGTTGTTTTTTCAACGACGATTGGTTGAGGGAATTCTTCTTTCTTCTCTTCTTCCTCTGGCTTTGTTGTTTGGAAGACAATCGACTGACTATCTTTTGCCCAAACATAGCTAGACACGCCTTTTTTCTCTTCTGTTAAGGCGATGGCTTTCCCACCTTGAACCGATTGGATTTTTAGTTGTGGAGTCTTTTCTTCCCCTGCATTGCTGATGAAGCTAATCCATTTCCCATCTGGAGAGACTTTCAGCGATGAATTCACTGTCCCTTCGTCTCCATACGCCACGTTGCCGTCAGCGGAGTACTTATAGATAGCTGTCTCGTACGTATTTTTCTTTTCATTCATTTTTGTTTCTGTAAAAAAGAAAGCATCTCCTGCCACAACAGGTTGCCCTACATTTTTCAACTCGAATAAATCTTTTTGTTCGATTTTCTTCATTCAAATCACTCCTTTTCAGTGTGTACCTTCCTAGTCTACTCTCATAATGAAAGTTTTGCAACGTCAAAAAAGCGTGACACTAGGAATTCTAGTCTCACGCTTTATGTTTTTTATCGGTTATGCTTCCTGCGCTTCTTTTTTACGAGAAGTCGCAACAAGACCTAATGAAGCTAAAATGCTAAGAGCTGCTGCATTGAAAATTGCAAACTCATCCGTTGTCCCCGTATTTGGTAATTCTGTTTGAGTTGTTTTTTCAACAGCTGGTGCTACAACGGTTTGCTTGTGAGCTTCTGGTTCTGTCACCGCTGGCTTAGCAGGTTCAGCTGGTTTAGTAGGTTCAGCTGGTTTAGTAGGTTCAGCTGGTTCCTCAGGTTGCGCAGGATTTTCAGGCTTCGTCGGTTCCTCAGGTTTAACGGGATCTACTGGAGCCGGCATCACTGTTGCTGTATAGCTTGCTTTTGCAACGGTCCCATTCATATCCACTCGTTGGATTGTGACCGCTGGAGCTTCTCCTGTAAAGCTTGCTTCTGGAACAAAGGTAATCGTTCCGTCCGCTGCTACGGTAAATGTTCCAACACCTGTAATGACTTTCTCAGTCATTCCATCTTCAAAGGTAGCCGGTACGCTATCATCTAGCGGTACTTCCGCGTCGCCTTCTGTAAAGGTTGGCTTAGCAGTTTGTGTCTTCCCTTGAACGTCCGTTGAAGTTACGTCTTCTCCGGTTGGCGTTACTGCCGTCACATTTGGCGTATACTTCGCCGTTGCGCTAGTTCCATTCTCGTCTTTGACTTGAATGATAGCCGCATCCGGTGTACCTACGAAATCTATATTTGGTGTGAACGTAACTTCGCCTGTTAATGGATTAATCGTATAAGTACCAACTTTTGCGCCATCTTTCATAGCGTCAATCGTTGTGTCTTCTACTGCAGTTCCATTGACGATAAATTTCGCTGGTTGGTCTGCGTCTACTTTCAACGAAACTTCCGCATCTCCCTCAGTAAACTTCGGTGTTCCTGTTTGGACTTTCCCTTGTTTACCAGTCGAAGTCGCTTCTTCTCCCGTTGGTGTCACTGCCGTTACAGTTGGTGTGTACTTCGCCGTTACACTAGTGCCATTCTCGTCTTTGACTTGAACGGTCACCGCATCTGGCGTTCCTACGAAATCTTTATTCGGTGTGAAGGTTACTTCACCTGATAATGGATTAATCGTATACGTCCCAACTTTAGCACCCTCTTTAGTTGCGTCAATCGTTGGGTCTTCTACTGCAGTTCCATTCACTACGAATTTTGCAGGTTGGTCTGTGTCTACTTTCAACGGAACTTCCGCGTCACCTTCAGTAAACTTCGGTGTCCCTGTTTGAACTTTTCCTTGTTTACCTGTTGACGTCACGTCTTCTCCTGTTGGTGTCACAGGCGTAACGGTTGGCGTATATTTCAAGCCAGCAATTGCTTTTCCTGTTGCTTTTTCAATCACCTGAACAACGATTGGGTCTACTGTTCCTGTGAAGTCTTTATTCGGTGTGAACGTGACTTTCCCCGTCGTTTCATCGACCGTATACGTTCCAACCTCTTTTCCATCTTTCATCGCTGGAGCACTCGTACCAAGCGCCTTGCCATTCTTTGGATCTACTAAGACCATTGGCTTCTCGCTTGAAGGTGTAACAGCTCCATCCTTTCCTTCGAACTTCGGTGTTTCCACGTGGACGAGCCCTTGTACTTTTGTACTTGTGAGTTCTTTTGACATTGGGACAGCCGTTGGAATATAGCGTCCGTCCATGGTCCCTGTTTGGTCGCTTACGATCGTCTCATTCGCGCTCACTGGCTTCCATCCGGTATCATTTCCATTATCGTCCGTTCGACGAATCGTGATTCCTTTGCCTGTCCCGACAAATCCAGCTTCTGGAATAAATGTAACGGTCACATCTTTTCCTGCTCCCGTGACTTTATATTTCCCTTCGCCTGCCACCACATAGTACCCTTCTGCGTCAAGCGCCCCTTTGGCACCCGTCTCATCAACAATGACTGGTTCGATGGCTTCGTCGATCACCGCATCGTCGGTTAGTGAGTAGCGTTGTTTTCCACTTGGTGTGAAGACCAATGTTCCCGTTTGTGGAATTCCTTGTAGTCCGTCTGTTTCTGTCTTACTTCCTTTTGGTAAAAAGGTTAAATGCACTTCGAAATCTTCCACTTCACCAGACAAGGCCATTCCTGTTGGCTTCTCAATTTGAGTGGCGTCTTTTGCGATACGCACACGTGCACCCAGCTCACTCAGCGATGCGTTCACTTTTTTGAAAGCATCTTTAAATACAAGAGTAGCCGTGCCATCTCCATTTATCGTTAATTTTTCAGAGCGCTCGTCCTCATCAAAAGTCCCATTTCCGTTAAAATCTACCCATCCATATAATGTTGCTTCGTCCGCTCCACCTGTATGTGCTTCAACGGATAAGGTTAAATCGCCCGTACTTGTACGGTCTAACACTAAAATACCGTTCGTTTTTCCTTTAAGGTCGGCTGGCAAGATTTGGTCAATGCCTTCATCTGCAGACCCTTCAGCATCGTCCCCTTTCCAGTTTGTACGGTCCACATTGTCGTCGACATCCGGACGTGTATCTCCAAGGTACGGTTGCTTCACATCTTCCCCAGTCACATTGTGAACTTGGTTAATACTATGCGTCGCTTTTCCGTAACTTTCCGGAGCATCACTTTCGTCAAATGGTAAGAATCCAATCATGGCAGACTGCTTACTTGCCGAAGCCATATACAGACTCACTTCTGTAGCTCCTTGCGTCATGACAATCGGTACAGCCACCATTCCGGCAGAAAGGTTCGGTCCAAATACACCCGTTCCAAGTCCGCCTGTTTTCTGGTCAGCACTTCCGTAGTATTTCCACGCCACAGGTTTCTTATCGGGCCCGACCTGCGTAGCCTCACGAATCGCTGCCAACTCTCCACTGTGGTAGTTCACTCCATTAATCGGAAGCGGTCTGAATCCAATAACTTTTTTATTCGGATCGAATAAGTCTTTTGTATCTTGTGGGAAATAATTCAGCGTATAAGGGCTATCGTATTTATACCATTCTGCAAAATGCTGCCATCCTGTTCCGTTAGTTGTATAGAGAGACAACTCCCCTAGATTAGACGAATCTCCTTCTGTCATAAGAACAGTTGGTTTGACCGTTTTCCCTTTATACGTTCCAGTGATTTCAAATTGAACTCCGACATTTCCGCCCTCATATTGCGTCGTAATCGTTGTTCTCTTTTCACCAGTATCGATTCCTGAATTATAAATTTCACTCCACGCGTCTTGTGGTTCGCCGACAATTAGCGCTTCTTTCCCTGCGCCATATTCACGTTTTCCGTCTGCACTTTCCGCGCTATTCATATATCCATTTTTCGCGTTTGGATCATAAGTGTTCTTTTCAGCCACCGTTGCTCCTTGTGCTTCAAGTCTCTTCTTGTAGATTTCCGTTGCGTTAAATGGTTTCAGAGACTTCACGCGAACCGTCACGACATAGCCTGGACTAATTTCTTTTGTATACGTTGACCCTTCTTGTAAGGCTAATTGCCCTGTTGAAGTAGTCGTAGTTCCACTCCAGTTCGCCACGTCACCAAAATCAATCCAACTTGCCTGGCTAAGCAATTCTTCTTGCGATAATTCCTTAGTAAATCCAGGTTTTGTAACTTTAGGAGTAGCCGTAGCATCTTCAACATCCGAGCCGACTGAAGATGTTGCTGCTGGAGCGTCCCCAGCTTCGCGTCTTGTACGAGTACGAGGCGCTTGTTCCTCAGAGGTAGTCGTTGTTTCTTCAGTGGTTGCTTCTACTTTTTCAGATGTTTCCCCTGCTTTAGTCTCAGTAGTACTTTGAGTCGTTTCAACGGTATCGGCTAAAACAACGCTTTGTCCTTGCACCAATAAAAAGCCTAATGCGACCGCCACAGAAGCTGTTCCCATGCTGAGTTTTTTAATCGCATAACGCGTTACTTTCGAACGATTTTTACGCTCATTCATCTGAGTGTTTTTCGAACTAAACATAGCTACCTCCTTCCTTTTTATTCTTTCAAATTTGAGTGACTTAATCTCTTAATTTTATCGTATTCAACGCAATTCTACAATTTATTTTACTAAAAAAACATGGGGCTAGGTTGCCCTAGTCCCATGCTGTTCTTAATGTTTTAAATTAAGCTTCTTGCTCTTCATCTTTTTTACGAGATGTAGCTACTAAACCTACTGATGCTAGGATACTTAATGCTGCTGCACTAAATACTCCGTATTCATCGCTTGTACCAGTATTTGGTAATTCTGTTTGAGTTGTTTTCTCAACAGCTGGTGCTACAACCGTTTGCTGTGGAGCTTCTTGTTTTGGCTCCGCTGGTTTAGCAGGCTCTGCTGGTTCAACTGGTTTAGCAGGTTTCTCAGGTTGCGCTGGTTTTTCAGGCTTCGTTGGTTCCTCTGGTTTAGCAGGTTCCACTGGTTTAGCAGGTTCCACTGGAGCTGGTGTAACTGTTGCAACATAGTTTGCTTTCACAACTGTACCATTCTTGTCAACACGTTGAATTGTTACAGCTGGAGCAACACCAGTAAAGTTTGGTTCTGGAACGAATGTAATAGTTCCGTCTGGAGCTACTGTAAATGTTCCTACACCAGGAATTACTTTGGTAGTTGATCCATCTTCGAATGTTGCAGGTACTGTGTCATCAAGTGGCACATCAGAGTCACCTTCAGTGAATTTAGGTTTCGCTGTTTGTGTCTTACCTTGAACATCAGTTGTTTCTGCATCTTCTGCAGTTGGAGTTACTGGAGTAACTGTTGGTGTGTACTTAGCTGTTACAGGAGTTCCGTTTGCGTCTTTTGCTTGAACAGTAATTCCATCTGGAGTTCCAACAAAGTCTTTATTCGGTGTAAATGTTACTTCACCAGTTGTTGGATCGATTGTGTAAGTACCCACTTTTTTACCATCTTTCATCGCTGGTAATTCAGTCGCATCTGTTGGTTCGCCAGTTGAAGGATCAATGAATTTAGCTGGTTGATCAGCGTTAATTGTGATTGGTGCTACTGGGTCACCTTCAGTGAACTTAGGTGTTTGTTTTTGTTTTTGTCCTTGTTTACCAGTTGACTCTACATCTTCTGAAGTTGGAGTTACTGGAGTTACAGTTGGTGTGTACTTAGCTGTCGCTGGAGTTCCGTTCGCATCTTTTGCTTGAACAGTAATTCCATCTGGAGTTCCAACAAAGTCTTTGTTAGGTTTGAATGTTACTTCACCTGTTAATGGGTCGATTGTGTAAGTACCCACTTGTTTACCATCTTTCATCGCTGGTAATTCAGTCGCATCTGTTGGTTCACCTGTAGCTGGATCGATGAATTTAGCTGGTTGATCAGCGTTAATTGTAATCGGCGCTACTTCGTCACCTTCAGTAAACTTAGGTGTTTGTTTTTGTTCTTGACCTTGTTTACCTGTTGATGTCACATCTTCAGCAGTTGGAGTTACTGGTGTAACTGTTGGTGTGTACTTAGCTGTTACTGGTGTACCATTCGCATCTTTCGCTTGTACTGAAATTCCATCTGGAGTTCCAACGAAGTCTTTGTTTGGTGTAAATGTTACTTCACCAGTAGTTGGATTGATTGTGTAAGTACCAACTTGTTTACCATCTTTCATTGCTGGTAATTCTGTAGCGTCAGTTGGTTCACCTGTTGCTGGATCAATGAATTTAGCTGGTTGATCAGCATCGATCTTCATTGGTACTTCAGAGTCGCCTTCTGTAAACTTAGGAGTTTCTTTTTGAGTTTGTCCTTGTTTACCTGTTGATGTTACATCTTCAGCTGTTGGCGTTACAGCTGTTACAGTTGGTGTGTACTTAGCTGTTGCTGAAGTTCCGTTCGCGTCTTTCGCTTGAACAGAAATTCCATCTGGAGTTCCCACGAAGTCTTTGTTTGGTGTGAATGTCACTTTACCAGTCGCAGGGTCAATTGTGTACGTACCTACTTGTTTACCATCTTTCATTGCTGGTAATTCAGTCGCATCTGTTGGTTCACCTGTTGCTGGGTCGATGAATTTCGCTGGGTTTTCAGCGTTCACAACCATAGGGATTTTTTCTTCTGCACCAGATTGTTGTTTAAATGTTACTGTGTCAGATTGTGGTTGTCCTTGTTTACCAGTTGTTTCTTTGTTTTCACCTACTGGAGTTACAGGAAGTACAGTTGGAGTGTATTTAATTCCGGCTAAAGAACGGCCAGTCGCTTCGTCCACCACTTGGATTAAGATTGGATCTGGAGTTCCAATAAAGTCTTTATTTGGCGTAAATTTCACCGTTCCATTTACTGGATCAATCTCATATAATCCAACTACCTTACCATCCTTCATCGCTGGAGCTTCATTACCAATGAGACCACCCGTTTCCGGATTCACAATAACCATTGGTGTTGTAGCAGAAGGTTTTACTTCGCCTTCTCCATTTGTAAATGTAAGTTTTTTGTCGTGTTCTAACCCTTGTAAATCTTCTGTAGTTACTTCTTCAGACAATGGAGTTACTGTTGGGATATAACGACCATCCATTGTGTTCGTTTGATCGCTGATGACAGGTTGAGAATTATCTTTTGTATTCCAACCAGTATCTACAGCATTGTTGTCAAGACGACGGATTGTAATACCCGCTGCAGTTCCAACAAAGCCGTTTTCTGGAATGAATTCCACTTGAACGTCTTTACCAGCACCTGTTACACGGTATTTACCTTCACCTGGTACTACATAATATCCTTCAGCATCTAATTCAACTTTATGTCCTTGTTCGTCAACAATATATGGAGCCACAGTTTCATCAATCACTGCATCTTCAGTTCTTGAGTAACGTTGTTTACCTTGAGCTGTGAATTCCACTGTTGCAGTTTGTTTCACGCCTTGTAGATTTGTAGTTTCTTTTTTGCTTCCTTTTGGTGGGAAGATTACTTGTGTTTCAAAGTCTTCTACTTCCCCTGACATTGACATACCTGTTGGGCTTTCAATATCTGGAGCATAAGTAGATACACGAACACGCACGCCTAGTTTATCTAATTGAAGATCGCTTAAGATTGGACCGTTGTTAAATTGTAATGTTACATTACCATCTTTAGTGATTGTTGCTTTTTCAGAACGTTCGTTTTCGTCAAATTTACCATTTTGGTTAAAATCAACCCATGCGTAAGCATAAGCTTCAGGAGCTCCACCAGTGTTTGCTTGTACTGTTAACGTATAGTTACCTGGACGTGTACGATCTAATGCGATCATTCCGTTTGTGTTGCCTTTTAAGTCTGTTGGTAAGATTTGGTCGATACCTTCATCGCCTGTACCGTCCTTATCGTCACCTTTCCAGTCTGTACGTTCTAAGTTTTCATCCATATCAGGGCGAGTATCCCCAAGGTAAGGTTGGTTAACAACTGCGCCTGTTACCCCATTGACTTGGTTCATCGCGTGAGTTGCCATTCCGTATGAATCAGGTGCATCCCCTTCGTCTAATGGTAAGAAACCAAGCATTGCTGATTGTTTACCTGAAGATGCAATATATAATCCAATTTCAGAAGCGCCACGTGTCATTACCATTGGTACGGCAAATAAGCTTGAAGAAACGTTAGGACCGAATACACCTGTTCCTAAACCACCAGTTGTTGTATCTGGATTACCATAATATTTCCATGCAACAGTTTTTCCTTCTTCTCCTACAGCTGTAGCTCTACGTAACAAGTTTAAGTTTTGTGCGTATAGATTAGTTCCATCTACATTTACAGTAGTATTAGGTTTTGTAGGATCAAATAAGTCATTTGT
>CAUVJW010000010.1:0-26799 GCA_963552295.1 uncultured Streptococcus sp.
ACAAAGCAAAAGGTCAAAAGAAAGCTGTTCAAGCAGTTTGGGCTGAAATGAAGAAAAATGGCTATAAAGGTGGCCGCGTGGTCATTAGCCACTGCAGTAACCCAGAAATCTGCGGCTTAATTCAAGCAGCCGTTCATAGCGAATTCCCAGAGGCGGATGTATCAAGCATCCATACAAGCGGTGTCTGCAGCTACTATGCGGAACAAGGCGGAATCTTAATGGGATACGAAGCTTAATTTAAAAAATACGAAAAGCCTCTCTAATCACTTGGATTAGAGAGGCTTTTATTTGTATCTATTAGAATAATGCTTTTAATTCGACTTCTGGATGTTTATCTTTGAACCAGTTTAGGGCAAATTGGTTTTCGAATAAGAAGACTGGTTGGTCAAATCTATCACGACATAATAAGTTACGACTTGATGACATATTTGGATCCAGTTGTTCTTCGTCAATCCAACGAGCAATCTTGCTTCCAATTGGAGTCATAACGACTTCGGCATTGTATTCATTTAACAAGCGGTATTGGAACACTTCGAATTGAAGTTGTCCAACGGCACCAAGGATATATTCTCCTGTATGGTACGTCTTGTACAATTGGATGGCTCCTTCTTGTACTAACTGCTCGATTCCTTTATGGAATGATTTTTGTTTCATCACGTTTTTCGCAGCCACTTTATTAAAGATTTCAGGCGTAAATTGTGGTAGTGGTTCGAACTGAACAGGAGTTTTTCCTGAATAAATCGTATCCCCGATTTGGAAGTTTCCTGTATCGTAGAGTCCGATGATATCCCCTGCTACGGCTGCTTTCACCGTTTCACGGCTATCGGCCATGAATTGCGTTGTATGAGATAATTTCATTTTCTTTTGCGAACGGTTTACGGTAATATCCATCCCTGGAGTAAATTCTCCTGAACAGATACGTACAAATGCGATACGGTCGCGGTGCGCTGGGTTCATGTTTGCTTGAATCTTGAAAATGAATCCTGTGAATTGTTCTTGTAGTGGGTCAATGAGTTCTCCTGATTCAGTTTTCTTTGCAGATGGACTTGGCGCAAAATCAACGAACGCGTCTAAGAATGTTTGAACCCCGAATCCTGTTAAGGCTGAACCGAAGAATACAGGCGTTAATTTACCAGCCGCAATCTTCTCTTCATCAAAGGCATTTCCTGCTTCTAATAAGAGTTGAGCGTCCTCGATAGCTTGGCTATAAAGCGTAGATTGTTTGAACGCATAATCGCCGTCCACTTCGCCATCTTCGTTCAATGGTAAGAAGTCATTATCATCATTTTCTTCTGGATGCATCAATTCTACACGTTTATTGTAGATGTCATATAACCCTAGGAATGTTTTCCCCATCCCCATTGGCCAGTTCATTGGATACGCGTCAATGCCTAATACTTCTTCTAGTTCCGCGATTAATTCTAACGGTTCACGTCCATCACGGTCTAATTTGTTGATAAATGTAAAGATTGGAATTCCACGCATACTACAAACTTCGAATAATTTCTTCGTTTGCGGCTCAATCCCTTTGGCACTATCGATAACCATCACGGCACTATCCACGGCCATTAATGTACGGTACGTATCTTCTGAGAAGTCCTCGTGCCCTGGTGTATCCACGATATTAATATGGTTTCCATCGTATTCCACTTGCATTACTGAACTCGTAACAGAAATCCCACGTTGTTTTTCGATTTCCATCCAGTCAGATTTTGCAAACTTCCCTGTTTTCTTCCCTTTTACGGTACCGGCCTGACGAATCGCACCCCCGTATAAGAGTAATTGTTCTGTAATCGTTGTTTTCCCAGCATCCGGGTGGGAAATAATCGCAAAGGTCTTGCGAGATTGTACTTCTTCTTTTAAGTGTGACATGAGTATCTCCTTCGTGTTTATTCTCAAGTATTATAGCCGATTTTCATGATTTTTAAAAGTTTAAAAACACCCTCTAGAAGGATTTGAGAAAGTGCGGTATACTTATAGACAGTAAAATGTCTTTCAGGAGGTCGCTCAATGTCGAAAGAATTACCCATTATTTATATTAGTTTAACTGGAAATACACATAACTTTGTCACTCGTTTAAAAGACCATTTACGCTTTTTGGAACCCTCTTTAAACGTGACTCTAACGAATGTGAAAGACCTTGTTAAAGGACAAGAGGACTACTTCAAAGTAGGTAAACCATTCGTTGCGTTTCTTCCAACTTACTTAGAAGGTGGAAATGGCGTGGACAATGGAGACGTCGAAGTCCTAACAAATCCACTTGGCGATTTCTTAGCCTATGAACATAATTACGCCCATTGCTTTGGTGTGATTGGCAGCGGAAATCGTAACTTCAATAAGCAATTCTGCCTCACTGCTCGTCAATATTCTGAACGATTTGGATTCCCAGTGCTCGATGAATTTGAGCTACGTGGAAGTAATCGCGATGTGGAGCGCATTGCCGCAATGCTTCTTGAAAAAATCTAAACACATAAATAGGCCCGTAGAAAAATTCTGCGAGCCTTTCTTTTTATTTAAAATAGTTTTTGCATTTCTCACTAAAGCCAACTAACGCTTCAATGGTTGCTGGTTCCATCGCGGTATGTCCTGCAGCCTGTGCAAAGATAAGTTCTGCGCCATCGACAGCTTGAGCGAGTTCAAACGCCGCACTAGGCAAGCAATCCACATCATAACGTCCGTGAACGATATGCATTGGAATTCCTTTGAACGCATCTGCACGGTTCAAGATGTAATTATCGTCTTTCACAAAACAATGATGGTAGAAGAAATGGCATTCCATACGCGCAATCGTTAGCGCTCCGCGAATCCCCGCTTCATCCCAGACAATCGGATCATACGGAATCAACTTCACGAGCCCATGTTCCCACTCTGCCCACGCACGCGCTACCTCTAAGCAAATCGATTCATCTTCTGACGTTAATCGTTTGTAGTACGCATTGACTAACTCTCCTTGTTCTTCCACTGGAATCGGCGCTTTAAACTTCTCAAAGTTCTCTGGATAAAAATGAGACGCCCCATCTTGGTATAACCAATCGACATCGCTTTGACGACCTAGGAAGATGCCACGAAGCATTAATCCTACGACACGTTCACGGTGTGCAATGGTGTAATGTAAGGCCAGTGTTGTCCCCCAGCTACCACCAAAGACAAGCCATTTTTCAATCCCTAATGCTGTACGGATTTTCTCCATATCGGCCACTAAATCATGCGTCGTGTTCTCTTCTAAAGATGCAAATGGAGTACTTTTTCCACATCCACGTTGGTCGAATTGGATGATGCGATAGAACTCCGGATCAAAAAATTGACGATTCGCAGGAGAAGATGCCCCTCCTGGTCCGCCGTGTAAGACGACAACAGGATGTCCTAATGGGTTCCCTGACTCTTCTACATAAATGGTATGCAAGGGGCTCACTGGAATCATGTGTTCCTTGTAGATTTCGATTTCTGGATATAATTCTGTTCTCATTTCTTGGCTCCTTTAATCACTTCTTGTACTCTCTTTTGAAACTCAGGTAAGACTTCTTTTTCAAACCATGGATTTTTGGCCATCCATCTACGGTTTAGAGGTGACGGATGTACGAGAGGAAACATCTTTGGTAAGTACTCTTTATACGCCTTCACCGTTTCCGTTAAGTTTTTCTTCTTTGTGTCTTTTAAATAATAATCTTGCGCGTATTTTCCAACTAAAACAATAAGTTTAATTTCCGGCATTAAGGCTAGCGTTTCCTCGTGCCATTTTTCGGCAAAACCTTTGCGAGGTGGAAGGTCTCCAGATTTACCCTTTCCTGGATAATAATAATCCATCGGAACCACTGCAAATAAATCGGATTGATAGAAGAAATCTCGAGTTACGCCCATCCAGCTTCTTAAGTTGTCGCCACTTTGGTCATTCCAAAACAGACGACTCTCTTGCGCTTTAATACCAGGCGCTTGCCCTACAATCAGAATTTTTGCTTTACGTGGTGCAGAAAATAAAGGTGCTATGCCTTCTTTTGTATACTCTGCATTTTGAGGATCGGCCTCAATTTTTTTGATTAATTCCTCTAATTTCGTCATGTTCATTCCACCCTTCTCACTTAGCATACTCCGATAGGGCAACTTGTGCAAATGCTTCACGACTTCATGCAAAAAAACACCTAACCTCACGTGTGAGATTAGGTGCTTCCACTATTTTATTTTAAGCGCGGTGTTTTCAAAGTACGAGGGAGTGTTTTGCTTGAAAGCACTCGTGGTAATGTATGTGATTTTTCTTTTGATGCTGGACGGTATGAAACCGGTCTTGTAGCACGTGTATCAACATACATTTCTCTTGAAGTATTTGAACGACTTGTAGCCGATTGTAGCGCTTGTTTTGTTGCTTGTTTTTTCGCTTGTGAGCGAAGTTTTGGATCTGAAACTTTATTTCGCGGACGATATACACGCTGCGGTACAGCTTCTGTAGCGACTACTGGAGTGCTTGTGCCTTGTGCTCTAGTTGCAGGAGCATTCGCCCCATTTCTTTGAGCAGAACGCGTATTTCCAGTTCGAGCTCTACGATTATTCTTGCGCGCCTTATTTTGTTTTCCTTTAATTCCGAAGAAAACAGCGATGATAAGGACGATATAAAATATTCCCTTACCGAGTCCTTCACCAATTTTGTCCGTATCTAGTTGATCAAAGAAGTTATCAATCTGATCAAAGATATCTTTGCTTTCAGAGCCTTTTGAGTCACTCGCGTTTGAATTATTGGAATTTGAACTATTGGCGTTTGAACTCTTTTCGTTTGAGTTTGTAGCTTTCGCAGCCGTAGTAGTTTCCACTTTGTCCTTGGCATTTGCTAAGTCTTCTAGAAATTTTGTTCGTTCTTTGTCAGTTGCCGTAAATTGAAACGCTTTTGTGACTTTCCCATCTTCGACAGGAATCGAATCATAATAGATAACATTATGGTCTTCAATGGTCTCAACAAATGATTGAACTATGAGGCTATTATCTGTATCTTGATATACGTAAAGTCGAATACCGCCCTTCCCTGTTGGAAGGTTTTTAATTTGAACAGGAACTTTTATCTCTTTATATTGAGGATTATTATAGGTCAACTTAATCGTCACTGTCGCATTATAATCTTCCCCATCCACAAAGTTGATTTTTTGTTCAAAGGCGCCTTGTATCTTCATCTTTGTGGTGTCTACTGGTTGTTGAGTTTCAGCATTGACTGTTGAAACATGTGCAAAAGTTCCTACAAACAATAATAAAGTGGCAATCAGTACCGCAAGCCATTTCAACCCAAAGAAAGATTTGTTAGCTTGTTGTTTCATGATTATTTACCTGCTTCGTCCCAAACTTTACGTCCTGATGCTAATGAAGCAATGTTTTCAGCGATTTTTGCGTTGTTTTGACCGTCCATTAATACAACTGTATTGTTTGGACCTTCAGCAAGAGCTTTTTTAGCGTCGATTGCTAAGTATTCTAACGCAGCAGCATTTAAGTTAGATTCGTTTAATGCATTGTTGATAGCTGTTAATTGAGCAACAGTTGCTTGAGTGTCAATTGCGATTTTTTCAGCATGTGCACGAGCATCTGCTAATAATTTGTTGTTTTGAGTTCTTGTATCCATTTCAACTGTTTTTTGACGAGCGTCAGCAGCGATTAACGCAGCATCACGTTCACGGTCAGCAGTGATTTGTTTGTTCATCGCTTCAACGATGCTTTGTGGAGGAATTACTTCACCGATGTTTACACGGTCGATTGTAACCCCGTAAGAGTCTGTTTTACCGAATACACGTTGGTTTAAATCAGTATTGATTTTGTTAGTACCACCAAGGATTTCAGCCATTGTCATTGTACCGATAATGTCACGTAATTCGTTTTGGATATCTAAAAGTAATAATCCTTCTGGGTTTGTGTTTCCATATAAGTATTCTTCAAGATTATCTACGTGGTATTTAGCTGAAGCGTCAATTGTTAAATTAACGTTGTCTTTTGTGATGATTTCTTGAGGATCTAAGTCTAATGAACGTTGACGCATATCCACAACGTAAGCAATGTTACGAATGATTGGTGTTACAAAGTGTAACCCTGGTCCTAATTCTCCAACATAACGTCCGAATGATTGAACAGCAGCTTTGTGTCCTTGTTGAACGATACGAATTGATTTGAAAGCAATAATTAATAAGATTAATACTACGGCGATAATTAAGATTGTTACTGGCATTTTATATTTCCTTCTCTCTAAATAGTTACATATACTAATTTTTCTGGATTGATTTCCTCAATCACTTTTACATATACCAACCCATCCTCGTAGTCAATGACTTCAAGTGGTTGTCCTTCTTCGACTGACATAACATCCAAAATTTTATATGGATAGTTTCGTCCTCGGTAATTAAACGTTCCGAAGACTTGTTCGGAGAACGCCTTAAACTGTCCATGCAATAATGTTTTAATTGCATCGGGCCAGTTTTCAACTTTTTTCTGATGACTTTCGACTTCATTTTCAATGACCGTCCGGAAATAAGTTGATACGTCCGTTGAGATGATCTTCAAAAATGCTTCTTTCAAAGAGGGCTCAATCGTAAAGTTAATCCGTTCAGTCTTATTTTCGTTCGACCATGGTTGTTTTCTCATACCCATTCTCCTTTCTTTATATCTCTTGATGAACATATTATAACACGTTCTGAATATAATACAAGTGTAATATTTCGTAAAATGTAAATTTTTCACCTAGAGTGCATTTTTGTTCAAAAACATTGATATAACAAGGATTGTTTTATATGAAAATATCCAAATTTCTGAGCAAATAATATTAAGAAACTATAAAATCCCAAAAATATAATATATTTTGTGTTTTTCTGCTATAAAAATAGAGTTGATATTTTACTTAAAATATATCTGGGTCAGTTTTAAAATTTATAAAAAAAACAACCCTAGAAACATTGATTTAACAACGGTTCTAGGGTCTTATTAAAAATTAACCTACGCTACCTTCCATTAAAAATTAGTATTTTATAGTAATTTACAACGCATAACAAACAGCTATCTCATAGCATTTGACAGTTTATACGTTTTATTGTGAGTAACTATAAAGTATCATATTGATGGTCATTTTGATGGTCAGCTTTCCACCCTCACGGTAAGAATTAAAAATAAGAATAATCAAAAAGCAGGAATTAATTTTCCTGCTTTTGTAATTTTTCGGCATATTCATTTAGTTTGCTTGCTGTTTCAAAAGATACGTTTTTCAATTCTCTATCCCCGATTATTAACCGTGCAACTACAGATTGTGCAACCCCGCTCTCTTTAGCGATTCGATATCCTGAATAATTCTCAAATAACCATTTTATTTTTTCTTCATCCGCTCTTAGCATATTGTCCTCCTAATCTTCAGTATTTAATCCTTTCAATTTAATTGTCATTCTTGCTTCCTCCTGAATACCACACAATCAAAGCTACTACTAAAATAATAATAATGTGTTTCATCTTGCTTTCCTCTTTCCATATATTATATTACGTTATGAAAATAATGTAAAATAGTGTAAAAAATGCTTATTTTTACATGCTTTTACGTCTTTTTACGAAAACTTTACCCTATTTTGAAAAATGACAATCTAAACACATTTCTAAACACATACCGCCCTCATGGTAGACATTTATACATATTGATTAAATCAAGGTATACCTTGGTAAAACCTTACTATTTTTTTTGTAACCTAACCTTTCAAAAACTTACCTTTTTTTACATAACCTTATACTAACCTTGCCGTAACCTTGCCGTAACCTCACCAAAATCTCACCATTTCTAACCCCCTTTTTTCTCTGTCTTCAGCTCTACCAACACTCTCAAAAAATTACGTAAAGCATAATCGAGTTTTATTTTGTATTGTTTCAACGTCAAGCCTAATATTTCAGCGTGTTTGTAATTCGGGCAATGTTTTACCACATATTCACGTTTATTTGAGTTTGCGGTATCTTTTGAGCGTTGCGCTGTTGCATATTTGAAATATTTTTCATAGATGATGTACTGACTTGTTTGGTCAATACGTTTCATGACTTCATAAAAGTAGGCTACATTCTTCATTTCGTAATCACTTACGTATTGACTTTTCATCTTTGCCGTGTATATCTGATGAAAATAAATATCACTGACTGTATAAAAGGCTTCACGGCTATTTTCCTCTTTAACAGTCGTATAGTACCTGTTACCGTGCTCTTTTACTATTTCCATCCGCTTACCATCCTTTCAAACTCTTCTTCTAGTGCGTTGAATTCTTCCTTATCTATTTTGTTTGGTTCGTTCATGACTGTATCTAGTTCTAAATCTTTTAAATATTTTTGATATTTTGGATGTTTTAGATGTTGTTTATGCGTTTCTTCACGGTTAACCCGTGGTTCGTCATTGTTCATCCATTGTTCGTTCATGGTTTCCGCTCTAGTCGTTAAATAAAACTCAACTTCTTTCAACCACTCTATAGCCCTATCGATGATTAAATGGCTCTCATTTGCATTTATAGCCCTTTTAAGCGTGTTTAACTCTTCCGTGGTAAATTCCAACGGCAAACAATCTGAAACGCTCTCTATATCGTTTTATTTGGTTCTTAAGCGTGTTCTCTTCCGATATGACGCAAGTAGTAGCGGTAAACCGTCAGCATGAATAGTGAGCGTTTTTAGGTCAGCAATAGCAATTAATACATCATTTGTAACGTTCAGTTTTCTCTCTAAGCTTCTTACTCTTTCACTAATCTTTCTCATAGTTCTTTCTCCTTTAAGTCTATTAGTATGTTTATATAATTCGTTAACGCTTTGTCTAAACGTCTTCTATACTCTTGGGGTTGTATTTTCATCATTAATGCGTGCTTTTCATTAGATAGTTGCTTAACAACGTACAAATTATAAATATCTCTGTGATAAGGGCTTTTATTCTTTGAGGGTTGTATAGAAGCATATTTAAAGTACTTTTCATAGATAAGTGTTTTATCCTCTGTATCAAGTCTTTTCATAACCTCAAAGAAATATCTAAGATTATTTAATAATTCTTTATTAGCTTTCTCCTTATAGTTCTTTGTTAGTAACATTTGTTTAAAGAACATAGGACAGATAACAGTATTTACTTTTCCCTGGTGTATATAACGCCCTCCAAAAGCTTTTATAATGTTTCTCACGCTACAACCCCTCTCATCATCTCTTCAAATTCATTTTCAAGGCTTTCTGTTTCCTCTATTTCTGCTTGTAGTTCTTTCTGGTTATTTATCAAATAATCATCTTTGTATTTTGCCGTTAAATAGTACTCTATTTCGCCTATCCATTCATACGCCCGTTGAGTTAGTAGAGTACTCTTATTTTGATTTATAGCCTCTCTAAGCCCTCTTAGTTCCTCTGTGGTAAATTCATCAATGAACAACACATAACGCCGTGTATAGCGTTCTATTCTTCTTTTAATTGCTTCTTCATTGGTTGTAATAATAATTAATGCTTGATAAGGGTCTAGCCCCCTTGTATAGTAACCGCATTGGTCTTTCATCATTCCGCCAATAATACTATGTGTTGCTAAAAATTCCCTTGAAACATTTGCTAGTTTCTTTTCTAAGTAGGCTATATTTAGAGGTATGTTTAACATATTCTTGATTGTGGCTAGTTCTTCATCATTCATTTTTTACCCCCTTTATATGCAAAAAAAGACAACACAAAAGCCCTTTAAATGCTCTTATGTTGTCCCTGGGTTGTTCCTAGTAGACTTATATTTATTTACCTTTATTGTATCAGTAATTACCCTAAAATGTTAGATTTCATAACTTTTAATATTATTTTTCGGTTTCTTCCGTTTTTACTAATACACATTTCCCGTTTTGATAAGATAATGTAATTGTTCCAAACTCTGGCGTTTTCTTTAATTTTAGTTCTCCATTCTTTGAATAAAGTACAAAACCTCTTTTTTGAACTTCCTCAATATATAATAGTCCTACTGTATTATTACTATTTGTCATAATAAATTTTCCTTTCTTTATATAACCTTGATTTCAGTATTTTTCATAAGGTTTAGAATATCTAACAACAGGAAAATTATAAAATAAGACTAGCGGGCTTTTGCTCGCTTTTTTTTCGTGCTTTCCCCGTGCTTCAACTAGATTTTATTCATTCTATAATCATCTAAACCGCTAAAATCAATTACTTTCTTTTTTACACTCATACGACTAAAAACACGCTTACCGTATTTATTCAATAACTCTTTATCATCAAGATTAGTTGTAAAAATCGTTGTTTTCGTTTCTGCTCTGTTTTCGAGAATATCAAATAATAGGCTAGTTCTAAACTCGCTTGTTTTTTCTGCGCCAATATCATCTAATAACAATACATCAGCATTTTTAATTAGTTCTAAATAATAAGCTTGTTTATTTTCGCCCTCTGAAATACTTTGACTAATTTTATCTGCTAAAGTTAAGAAAGAAACGGCTAAACACTTTAATTGTCTATTGTTATCTTTCCATTCAAAACAATTTTCATTAATAGCGTTAAGCGTTGAAAAGCCTAAATGAGTTTTCCCTGTTCCACTTTCTGAACTATAAAGAAATACATTAAAAGTTTTTCCGTCTAAAATCTGTTTAGTTAACTGTCTTAAAGGCTCTTTAACATTATTTAACATACTCTTATTATTTGTTTTAAAGCTATCAAAATTCTTTTCAAAGTAATAATCATTAGCAATAATAGAGTTTCTTCTTAAATATCCTTTATTCATGCTTACAGCTCTTTTATTATCATTTTGAAATGTTTCTTTACTAACTCTCTTTTCTAGTTCCTTTTCCTGCTCTCTCATATAGCATTTTGAACATATTTCTTTATTTAACGATTTTAAAAAGAAATGTTCAGTAGGTTTCTTACACTTATCACAATAGATACATTGACGATAAATTAACTGACCGTTTGTTTTTTCCTCAATATATTCACGGTTCCTATCAAAATCTCCTGGCATAGATAGTAACATAACTATTCCCCTTTCTGTTCAGTAATAAACTGTTTCGCATTATTATAAAAACCTCTTAACTGATTATCATTAATCTTCTTTCTATATTTCTTTACTTGTTGAAATATATACTCTTTTTGTTGTTCAGTAAGTGTCTTATCTTTTATATACTTGTAATAGAGTTGTTCATTCTCTGAAAGTATTTCATCAAGTGTTTTATCTACTCTATCCTCTGTATCTACTCTATCTTTTGTATCTTGTTCTTTATCTTTATTTTTATTTATTTCTTTATCTTTATTTATTTCTTTATCTTTATCTTTATCTTTTTCTTCTCTACTCTTCTCTTTCTCTTCTCTATGTAACAATGTTACACAATCCGTCACATTGTTACTTTTATCTGTCACATTGTGACAATTCTCAGTCACATCTTGAATTTTATTTGTTTTATTTGAATCATTTTGTTTCTTGTTTTCCCTTGCGTTTCTCATGATTGAAGCTGTTCTACCCTCTTTTCCAACCATTTCGGCTAATTTTTCAATACAGTAGACATCATTTGAAACAGTAATATGATTCTTACTAATCAAAAAATCTAAAACAGCCTTAACATGCTCAACTTCTTCATCTATTGCAAAAGATATTTCTTCCTCTGGAGTTTCTGAATAATGTTCAAATTTAATTTGACCATTCGTTTCTAAGGACATTAAGAGTAATTTTAGATAAATTATTACATAGATTTCCCCATGTTCTTTCCGTCGTAAATATCTAACTTCTTTCATATCAAAGAAACCTTTGGGCAATTTCAACCAATAATACTTTTTTTCTGCCACTATATTCACTCCTTTCTATAAGTTTGTAGATTTAGTGTTTAAGTGGTTTCTTTTGTTTGTGGTTCATTCACTACAACAACTAAGAAACATTGTAGAGATAGCGTATTTATGCTATAATCAATTAAAGAAACAGTTTGTCTTGTAGACTGTGTAAGGTGCTTACCGTGGGGGTGGGTGCCTTTTTATTTTGTAATTGTTTCAATAATATAGAACGCATTAGCTTCTTCTTTTATTGTCCTATCGCTCTTATTTGTTGAGTGAACATTATTCCAAGGTTCAATCTTTGTATTTCTATCTTGCTCTACTTGTTGTAGGGCTTGTTCTTTTGTACAATTCTTTATAACTGTGATTATGATGTTTTCTTTGTCAGTTTCAACCAATCGAATGTAACGAGGTAAACTTAATTTTGTTGTAGTCATTTTCAATTACTCCCTATTTTTTAATTAAGCTTTTAAAATTTCTTCTTTTCTAAAAACTCATGCACATCATTAATATCAAACATGATTTGTTTGCCCTTATAGAAGCTTCTAAGCCCCTCTTTTTGCCACTGTTCAATTACCCTAGGTGCACACGTAAAATACTCACATAGCCCCTTTTTATTCAAATAACGGGTATTTGTATTAGCTTGCATTTCTTTTTTTGCTTTCTCTACCGCTTGTAAAGTCAATTTCAGCAACTCTTCAAAAATTTCTTGTTGCACACTTTCGGGCAGATAAACGGGTATACCTTGTACCGTCATTCTATAGCCTCCTTTCTTACTTGAATCACAAGTTATTTTTAATTCAAAGAATTATTTCTCAAATAAGTCTTCAAATTCAATTGATAATGCACGGCAAATTTTTACTAAGGTAGAAAATTTCATTTCAGATTTACCGTTTAGATAATTTGAAATTGTGGATTGAGAAATATTTGTCATCTCAGACAATCTTTTAGCGGTTAGATTTTTTTCCGCAAGTACTACTTTCAATCTTTTTTTCAAAATAATACCTCCTTTCAGAATTAATTATAGCTATTACGCTATAACTTATATTCCAATTCTACATTTTTTGCTTATGTTTGTCAATAATATTTTTTGTGCCTACTATCATTTTATTAGTGCTTATGCTATAATTCTTTTTGAAGGAGGAAGAATTATGATTATTAATAGGCTATCGGTACTTTTAGCAGAACGTGGGCTTTCTGGTGCCAAATTTGCTATTTCTACTAAAATTGCACAATCAACAATTTCTAAAATTACATCACAAAAATCTAAACAAATTGACTATAAAACGTTAAATACTATATGCAATAGTCTTTCTATTGAGCCAAAAGATTTCTTTGAATATAGTCCTTATGATTTTGAGTTTTCATACGCTCTAGAGCAAAATAAATATTCTGTATTTGTTTCAACATCAGAATACGGAAAAAACTCTAATATTTATGAATATGATTTTTCTTTTAGATTCACTTGTAATAACAATACTGAGTCAGATTTTGATTATGAGAATATCATTTTGAATAAATTTCAAGTTAATCACCTTTCAATACATTATGATTTAAACTTAAAAGAAGAAACAATCAGTGAATTTGAAAAATTATCAGTTCCACTTAAAACTAACTTTTTAGAAGAGTTGGAAATTTTTTTAACGCCTTTACTTAACGAAATATTTTCAACACACTTTGCTAATGATTTTGAGGTAATTCAAGCTTTTAATATATTCAAGCATTTCAATAGCAATGATACTATTCAACTATTAGATGGTGTATATTCAGTATCGGTTAACCCTACCGATTCTGTAGAGGATTTCTCGTTTTAATTAAAATTATTCCTTTTTATATTTACCGTGGGGGTGGAAATAGAAAGGATAAAACATGATACAAGAATACAAATTAAAAGACGGTTCAAAAAGATACTTAGTAAAGGTTTATTTGGGCTTAGACTCATTAACGGGTAAACGTATAACCACTACTAGAAGAGGTTATAAAACAAAAAAAGAGGCGGTACTCTCTGAGGCTAGATTAAAACTAGAACATGAGAATAATGCCTTTAAAAATAAAAATGCTAAATATAGTTTCAAACAAGTATACGAGTTATTTCTGATTGAACATAGAAATATTGTAAAGCCTGGTACTTATGCAACTAGTGTAAGATATGCTAAGCTACACATCTTACCTAAAATTGGAAATAAGAAAATAGATAGCTTTTCTGTAATAGACTGTCAAAGACTTGTAAACCAATGGGCAGAACACTTTAACAGTGCTAAATACCCTAAAGGTATCACTCAACAAGTATTTGACTACGCTATAAAGCTTAATTTAATTTCTGATAACCCTATGAAAAAGGTTAGACTACCTAAAAAGAAAGCTCAAGTAGTTGAAATAAACAAATTCTACTCTACTGAAGAATTAAAACATTTCTTCAGTTGCTTAGAAGACTACGGGAACTTAAAGTTTAACGCATTTTTCCGTATACTTGCTTTTACGGGTATGAGAAAAGGGGAAGCCCTAGCCCTTGAATGGTCTGATATTGATTTTGAAAACAAATTAATTCATATCACAAAAGGCGTTTCTTTAGATGAGAATGATGTTCCTATTATCTCTACCCCAAAAACAAAAAAATCAGTTAGAACTGTGAGCATTGATAATGAAACGGTATTAACCCTCAAAAAATGGAAGCTTGAACAAGCTAAAAAGCTTATGAAAAAAGGTATTAACTCACTGAATAAACATCAGTTGTTATTCACTTATCACAATAATAAGTTATACCGTCCATGTTATGTAAATGATTGGCTTGAAACTATTATCAAAACGTACAATCTTAAAAAGATAACTATTCACGGTTTCCGTCATAGTCATTGTTCACTACTCTTTGAAATGGGTACTCCTATTCAAGTAGTTCAAGAAAGATTAGGACACACTAACATCAAAACTACTATGGATATTTATACTCACGTAACAGAAAAACAAAGAGATGAAATAGCCGATAATTTTGCAAAATATGTAAATTTTTAACCGATTGATGGTCATTTTGATGGTCATTTTTAAAAATACAAAAAAGAACAACCCTAGGAACATTGATTTAACAACGTTTCTAGGGTCTTATTAAAAATTAACCTACGCTACCTTCCATCTCGTACGCGATTAAACGGTTTAGTTCAACGGCATACTCCATTGGAAGTTCTTTTGTAAATGGTTCAACGAATCCCATGACAATCATTTCTGTTGCTTCTGACTCGCTAATACCGCGACTCATCAAGTAGAACAATTGCTCTTCTGAGATTTTTGAGACTTTGGCTTCATGCTCAAGCGCTACTTTATCATTATGAATTTCGTTAAATGGAATCGTATCTGATTTCGACTTGTCATCCATAATAATCGTGTCACATTCGATATGAGAAATAGAGTAATCTGATTTCTTACCAAATGTTACTTGACCACGGTAGTTCACCGCTCCACCATCTTTTGCAATCGATTTTGAAACGATTGAACTTGAAGTATGTGGCGCATTATGAATCATCTTCGCACCTGTATCTTGGTGTTGGCCTTCTCCGGCAAAAGCGATGGATAACATTGTACCTTTGGCATAAGGTCCTTCTAGATAGACTGAAGGATATTTCATCGTTGTCTTCGCTCCAAGGTTCCCATCAATCCACTCAACAGTTGCGTGAGCAGCAGCTTTGGCACGTTTCGTTACTAAGTTATACACGTTATCTGACCAGTTTTGAATCGTTGTATAACGGCAGTAGCCACCCTCTTCAACGAAGATTTCTACAATCGCCGCATGCAAGCTGTTTGAAGAGTACGTTGGCGCTGTACATCCTTCTACATAGTGTACGCTGGCTCCTTCGTCTACGATGATGAGCGTACGTTCGAATTGTCCCATGTTTTGGTCATTGATACGGAAGTACGTTTGAAGCGGTACATCACATTTCACGCCTTTTGGTACATAGATAAACGTTCCACCTGACCATACAGCTGAGTTTAACGCCGCTAATTTGTTATCGGTTGGTGGTACTAGTTTTGCAAAATACTTTTTGAATAATTCAGGATATTCTTTTAACGCTGAGTCTGTATCTGTAAAGATGATTCCAAGTTTATCGAACTCTTCTTTCATATTATGGTAAACCACTTCAGACTCGAATTGCGCAGAAGCTCCGGCTAAATACGCACGTTCTGCTTCTGGAATTCCGATTTTCTCGAAAGTATCTTTAATCTTCTCAGGAACATCATCCCAAGAACGCGCTGGCTTATCGCTGGCACGTTTGAAGTACGTAATCGCATCAAAATCAATATCTGAAAGGTCCGCACCCCATGTTTGCATTGGCATGTTTTCGAATGCCTTCAATGATTTTAATCGGAAATCAAGCATCCATTGTGGCTCATTTTTCACTTGTGAAATCGTACGAACGACTTCTTCGCTTAATCCCATTCCTGTTTCATAAACAGGTGTTACATCCTCGTGAAAGCCATATTTGTAATCGGCTAATTCAGGAACTCCACTCATTTTGTCACCACTTTCTTATGCTTTTTCATTTTCTACAGCACGTTCTAATGCTTTCCACGCAAGAGTGGCACATTTAATACGCGCTGGGAATTTTTGAACACCGGCAAGTAACGCCGCATCCCCTAAAGGTTCTTCATCCACGGTTTCACCTTGCACTAGACTTGAGAAATCTTCTGCTAGAGCGACCGCTTCGTCAACTGTCTTTCCAATAATCGCATCACTCATCATGCTGGCACTCGCCATACTAATCGTACAGCCGTGTCCGTCAAAATGAACATCTTCAATCACGCCGTTGTCATTTACAATCAGTTGCAATTGCAATACATCTCCACACGTTGGATTATTAAATTCAATCGTTGGAATGCTCGCATCATCCACCAATCCTTTATGGTGAGGATGAGACGAATGATCCAGAATCACCTGACGATAGAGCTGATCTAATTTAGATAAGGCCATATTGGAAAAACTCCTTTACTTTTTCTAATGCTCCTAAAAACTGTTCTGCTTCTTGAAGCGTGTTATAAATATAAAAACTTGCACGGCATGTTGCTGGTACATCGAGCCATCGCATCAAAGGTTGCGCGCAATGATGTCCTGCACGAACCGCAAATCCTTCCATATCGAGTGCCGTTGCGATGTCGTGTGGATGGATTCCGTCGATGGTAAAACTAATGACTCCAGAATGCTTTGCTGGGTCACTTGGCCCGTAGACTGTCACACCTTCCATCTCTTGCATCTTCGGTAAAAGATACGCAACAATTTCTTGTTCATGTTGATGGATATTCTCCATACCAATTTCTTCTAAATAATCAATGGCAGCGGCCAGTCCAATGGCTCCTGCAATATTTGGAGTACCGGCTTCGAATTTCCACGGCAATTCATTCCATGTACTCTCAAAGTCGTACACGAAATCAATCATTTCTCCGCCGAATTCTACAGGATTCATCTCTTGAAGAAGTGCTTCTTTTCCAAATAAGACGCCAATTCCTGTTGGAGCCAGCATCTTATGTCCGCTAAAGGCATAGAAGTCACAGTCTAACGCTTGGACATCCACTTTTTGATGCGGCGCTGCTTGAGCACCATCCACAACAAGAATGCCTCCTACTGCGTGCACCATTTCGGCTACGCGTTTTGCATCCGTGACCGTTCCAAGAACGTTTGAGGCATGGTTAATGGAAACAATTTTTGCCTTCTCGGTTAAGGCTTGTTTTGCTGCTTCGAGGTCTAATTCGCCTTCTTTCGTTAATGAAAAATAACGTAAGACAGCTCCTGTTTGTTTGGCTACTTGTTGCCAAGGCACCACGTTTGAATGGTGTTCGGCAGGAGTAATCCATATTTCGTCTCCTTCTTGGAGGCGGTTCGGCGCAAATCCTTGTGCCACCCAGTTTAAGCTGGTTGTCGTTCCACGCGTAAAGAGCACTTCTTTTGTACTCCCTGCATGGATAAATTTCGCCACTTTAGCTCGAGCCGCTTCATACAAGTCAGTGGCTTCCTGAGCTAATGTATGCACCCCACGATGAATATTGGCATTGTGGGTTGCGTAGAATTTCTCAACGGCTTCTACGACTGGACGTGGCTTTTGCGTGGTTGCTGCATTGTCTAAATAGACAAGCACTTCATCGTTAACTTCACGCTTTAAAATCGGAAAGTCTTCTCGAATCGTTTTACTAATCATAGCTAGCAACCAACTTTTGTTCAATCATATCTACAAGTTCTTTTTGAAGAGTACTTGAAGGAATTGAACGAATTACGGCTCCTAAGAATCCACGAATCACAAGGCGTTTTGCCTCTGCTTCTGAGATTCCACGGCTTGTTAAGTAGAATAATTGTTCATCATCCACTTGCCCCACGCTCGCTGCGTGTCCTGCCGTTACTTCATTTTCATCGATTAATAGAATTGGGTTCGCGTCTCCACGTCCGCCTTCTGAAAGCATCAATACACGACTTTCTTGTTGCGCGTCTGCGAATTTCGCACCTTTAATAATATGTCCAATTCCGTTAAACGTTAAGGTTGATTTATCTAAAATAACACCGTGTTGCAAGATATGTCCTACTGAATGTGGCGCATAGTTTGTCACACGTGTATCGATTCCTTGAACTTGGCGTCCTGTTGAAATACCGATAACGTTCACTTGTGAATGAGAACCGTCTCCGCGTAATTCAGAGTCGAAGTCTGCAATCACATTTCCGTCATTCATAATGCCAAGTGCCCAATTAATCGTTGCATCTTTTTCAAGGTAGCCACGACGGTTCACATATGCATCTGTTGATTGACCTAAAGTATCCACAGCCGCAAATTGAACTTTCGCACCTTGTTTCGCAATCACTTCTACAACAATGTTAGCGGTATTCTTTTTGTCACCAACACTTTCAAAACGTTCTACATAAGAGACTGAGCTGTTTTCGTCCGCTACGATTAACACGTGTTTCACGAATGCTTCGTCCACTAAATTATTTTGAACGAAATGAGATTCAATAATATCTTTTACGTCTACATTTTTAGGAATATAGATAAATACCCCTGAGTTGACCATCGCAGCATGATAAGCCGTTAAGCTATCTTCATCGACTGGCACTGCTTTTGTCATATAGTAAGGTTTCACGAGCTCTGGATATTGTTCCAGTGCATCGAATAAATCCATCACGAGAACGTCCTTCAATGCTGTTTCAACATTCATTTCTTCCCAGTAAGATACTGCACCTAGTTGTACAATTTTTGCACTTCCGGCTGCTGTTGGAATCACTTTTGGAAGTTCTTCAATCATTGAAGTTCCTTCACCGATTGCTGATTGGAATAAGTTCCAACGGTGGAATTTCACACGTTCGATAAAAGGTAACTCAAGCGTTTTTGCGAGTTCTAACCCTTTTAAACGTGTTTGTAGAAACCACTCTGGTTCATTCTTTGTAAGAGAGAATGCGGTGATTTCTTCTGGTGTTATGGTTAATTTTGTCTCTGCCACAATCTCACTCCTACTCTTGATGTTCAATCTTGATTCCTAATTCTTCACTGATTCCTTTGTATCCTTCAGCTTCTAAGCGACGAGCAAGAGAAGCATCCCCTGTCATCACAACACGACCGTCCATCATAATATGCACCACATCTGGTTCAATGTAGTTTAACAGACGTTGGTAGTGCGTAATAATTAATGAACCAAAGTTATCCCCACGCATTGCGTTTACTCCACGAGAAACAACTTTCAATGCGTCGATATCTAACCCTGAGTCGATTTCGTCTAGAATCGCAAAGGTTGGTTCAATCATTAATAATTGAAGAATCTCGTTACGTTTTTTCTCCCCGCCTGAGAAACCTTCGTTTAAATAACGTTCTGCCATTTCTTCTGGCATATCTAATAGAGCCATTTTTTCATCTAACTTCTTGATGAATTCACGGACACCCATTTTATCGCCTTCCTCACGACGAGCGTTGATAGCTGAACGCATGAATTCTGCGTTTGTCACCCCAACGATTTCACTTGGATATTGCATCGCTAAAAATAGACCTGCACGAGCGCGTTCGTCTACTTCCATTTCTAAGACATTTTCGCCGTCTAATAGGATTTCTCCTTCTGTTACTTCATAGCTTGGGTGACCCATAATCGCTGCAGAAAGTGTTGATTTCCCAGTTCCGTTTGGTCCCATCACTGCATGAATTTCTCCAGTGTTAATCGTCAAATTAACGCCCTTCAAAATTTCTTTGTCTTCGATCGATACATGTAGATTTTTAATCTCTAAAGTTGCCACGATTCATTCTCCTTTATAATCATTCTATTCTGTTATATTTTATCCTAATTGAGAACGATTCGCAAATAGCCGCGCTTTGAAATCGTGTTATAATGCTTTTCATTTTCATGAAAATGAGGTATGATGGAACATATTTTGAAAGAAAGGCTGATGCACATGCAAACTTATCCACTTATTGGTATTGCAGGAAACCATCGCCAAGATAACACGGAAGAAGATCGCTACATTTTATCGTATGTGCCAAATGGTTTTGTCCGTGGTCTTGAAAAAGCAAAAGCGATTCCTGTCATCATTCCCATCAGTAACCCAGAATTTGCAAAAGAATTCATCTCTCGGGTTGATGGACTTCTATTAGCGGGTGGACAAGACGTTTCTCCATTATTATATGGTGAAGAACCACATCTTAATTTGGCACGTACTTATCCTGCTCGTGATGCGTTTGAAATTGAGCTCATTAAAGAAGCTTATAGACAACACAAACCAATCTTTGCAGTGTGTCGCGGCTTACAAATTCTAAACGTCGCTCTTGGTGGAACACTCTACCAAGACATCGAATCACAATACGAAAACATCTCTGTAAAACATACACAAAAAACAATGCCAAGCCAACCAACGCATACAATTCAAATCGCAAGTGGTAGCGAACTTTCTCGAGTTCTTGGAACAACGACTCCTGTGAACTCTTACCACCACCAAGCGGTTAAACAATTAGCCGAGGATTTTGTCCCTGTTGCTTGGAGTACGGATGGCATCATCGAAGCGTTCGAATCGAAATCTAAAGACCAAAGCGTGGTTGCTGTTCAATGGCATCCTGAACTTTTAATTGAAGATAGCAATGTCATGCAAGGGTTATTTGATAACTTCGTGGAACGCGTGAATCGCTCAATACAAAATGCATAATAAAAAACTACGAATTCTCAAACGTTTGAGAACTCGTAGTTTTCTTTTTTTATCTTTATTTTACTTCACATTGTTCACATGGAAGGTCTTCGTCTAATAAAGCGTCAAATTCTGCTTTATCGACTCCCGTTAAACGAACAATCCAGTTTTTCTCTTCTTCTAATTCGTTTAAGAATTCTGGATTCTCTTCTAATTCGTCATGGAAAGCCACGACTGTTCCGCTAAGTGGAGCAAGTAATTCAGTTACTGCTTTTGCAGCTTCTACACTAATAATCGAATCTTCAGGAGTTACGGCTTCGCTCTTTAATAATTCCACAAAGCTCACATCTCCTAAGTCATCTTGACCCTTTGGTGAAAGTCCAATCACATATTCTGAACCGTCTTGTTTAATCCATAATCCATTTTCACTATATTTCTTCATCTTATCTCTTCCATTTCTCTTCGTAAACTTCTTCTTTGAACCCGAATGTCGCTTCCCCATTATCCAACACAAGTGGACGTTTAATGAGCATGCCATTCCCAGCAAGAAGTTCTGAAGCTTCTTTATCGCTCATCTCAGGAAGTTTATCTTTTAATCCAAGTGAGCGGTAAAGTTCTCCACTCGTATTTGCCATTTTCTTCCATTCTAAGTTTTGAGCTTTTTTAATCTTCAATAGTTCTTTTGCAGTTGGTGGAGTTTCGCGAATATCCTTCTGTTCAAATGTCACATCATTTAACTCGAACCATTTTAACGCCTTTTTACAAGTCGTACATTTTGGGTGAATATATACAATCATTTTCCATCCTCCTGACGTAAACGTAACATTGTCGCATCTTGGTGGTTGGCACCAAATGCTGAATCTTCATCTTCAAAAATCGTACTCTTGAAGTGATAACGCATTGACATAATGAGCCCAATCCCCATCATATTTCCAAGCAAGCTTGACCCCCCTTGCGAAATAAACGGCAACGGAATCCCCGTCAATGGTAATAGTCCAATCGTCATCCCGATATTTTCAACCACGTGGAATAAAATCATCATGATAACGCCGGTTGCGATATACGTATAAAACTCATTTTTCGTATCGAAACAGACACGAATCATTTGATAAATCAAAATAAAGTAAATGGCGATTAGGAATGTTCCGCCTAAGAATCCGAAGTTCTCTCCGATTGTCGCAAAGATTAAGTCAGATTCACGAACTGGTACATATACATCAGATACGCCGAACCCTTTCCCAAGCATTCTCCCTGAACCAATAGCCTTCAAGCTTTGGAATAATTGGTATCCATTTCCACCTTGGTCTCCGTATGGATCTAACCATGAATCGATACGCGCGAATTGGTAATTTTTAAATCCAATATTTAATAAGATTTGACGGTTGTACACTACTAAGTAAATAAGGAGCGCTCCGATTAATCCAACCACAATAATAATTGGAAGTAAGATTTTCCAGCTAATCCCTGACATAATCAAAACGCCACCCAGAATCATTAAGAATACAAGTGTTGTCCCTAAGTCATTTTGCAAAATAACGAGTACTAATGCTGGTGCTGCCCATAAAATCAACTTCACGAATAATTGCCAGTCCGTATGATTCGTCTTATATTTTGTCTTCATATTATGAGAAGTGGCTACTTTTGCCAAAATTAAAATATAGAAGATTTTTACGACCTCGGAAGGTTGGAATGAGAAAGTTCCAAATCTGAACCAACTCTTCGCACCTGTATCGGCAAATGTTGCTCGGTCATAGAAGAACAGAACGGCCAGTAACATAAGGAGTCCTAAAATATAACCCCAAGTTGTTAGTTTCCATAACTGCTCCGAGTCAAATTGCATAATCACAATGATTGCGACAACCCCTACTACGTACCAAACGACTTGCATCAGTACCATTCTTAAAGAGGTGTTCCCACTAATCAAATAAGTTGTTGAGAATAAAGTTGCAATACTAATAAATGCTAATAATAATACAGGAAGGATGACGCCATAATCGATTCGTGAATCTTTATCGTCATACATTAAGTTCTTCTTTTTCATCCGTTACTCCTTCAGTGTCTTGTTTTGGGTGTCTAAAGCGGTAAACAATCACGTTCAACACGCCCCCTAAAATCATTACATTGGCAATAAAATACAGCCAAATCATAAATACAATCAATGTCCCAAACGCTCCATTAGCCGTAAAATTACGACCCGCGTAATGAATATAAATCGAGAATAATTGCGAAATCAATACAAATCCAATTGTCGTGAATAAGCCTCCTGGAAAAGCATACAGGAATGACCATTTCACATTCGGAATTGAATAGTACATGAAACTCATAAGTAAAAAGACGGTTCCGAATAAGAGCCCCCATTTTACAAATGAAAGATCTAAAATAATCGATGCTAAATTGAGCGAGAAGAATTCTGCGACTAATCGTAACACTTGCTCACCAAAGATGAAGATAATCGATACAGCAAATACGATTAAAATAGCTGCCATCGCAATGACAACGGCAAAGAATCGTTCAAAAATAAAGTTTCTTCTCACCGGTGCGCCATATAAAACGTTTAACGAGCGCTGAATACTACTAAACATCTGAGACGCTGGCCAGAATAAAATCACCAAACCGATAGAAAGCGCGCCCCCATTGAAGTTTCCTAAGTAATTCCGAAGAATTGGGAATAGGACTTCAGTAATATTGTCCGGTAAAATCGTTTCTAGTGTCTTAAAAATCACATCAATAGGAATAGGTAATAATGGAAGAATATTGGCAACTAGCATGACCATTGGAATAACAGACAATAACATATAGTACGCCATCGCTGCGGATTCAACACCAATATTCACATGCATTAAATCTTCTTGAAAAATTTGCCAAAGCTTTGTTCCAAATTTTTTCAGTCGTTGCACGACCTTCCTCCCCTTTCCTTTAAACCCTAGACACAATACTCTTATTATATCTTATTTATTGTATCATAATTGCCTACTTTTTTCTTGTTGAAAGAAGTGATTTTTACCCTTTCTAAAAAATTAACGACTCCTCTTCGCCAAAAAGAATCTCAAGATTCACTAATAAGTAAATCTTGAGATTCAGACGTCAAAAAAAGAGGATGCAAGCATCCCCTTTTCTAAAAGTTATTATTTACCTTCTGCTAATACGCGTTCTTGTTCAACAGCAGCTTGACCTAAGATGTTTAAGTAGTTCCATGGACGGTCAAATACTGGTTGGAAGAAGAAGTCTACATAAGCTAAGTCTTCGATTGTCATTTTGTTTTGGATTGCTAATGACAATGTGTTTGCAGAAGCTGTACAGTCGTATTTAGACATTACTTGTCCACCTACGATACGGTTTGTACCTACTTCGTAAACTAATTTCATGTAGATTTTTTCGTATGTTGGCATGAATTCTGGACGGTGGTTATCTACCACGTATACAGAACGTACATCTAATCCAAAGTGAGGTGCGCTACCTACGTTAACCCCAGTTGAACCAATGTTCCATCCGAATAAGTGTAATCCTGATGTTGATTGAGTTCCACGGTATTTCACTTTGTGACCGTTGATGTTTTTACCTACTAATGAACCCATACGTACAGCGTTAGTTGCTAATGGAATGTATGCATGTCCTTCGTTAGGGTTGTAGTTAACAGCACAGCTGTCTCCTGCAGCATATACATCTTTAACAGATGTTTCCATGTAGTCATTAACGATGATAGCACCGTTAGGCATAGTTTCTAATTGGTCTTTCACTAAGTCGTTGTTTGGACGGAAACCAACACATAAGATAACCATGTCAGCTTCGTATTCGCCACCTGAAGTTACAACTTTGTTTACAACGCCGTTTTCGCCTTCGAATGATTTAACCATTTCGTTTAAGCGAACTTGTACGCCACGTGCACGTAAGTCTTCTTCTAAGATATCAGTGAATTCTGGGTCTAAGTATTTGTTTAAGATACGGTCTAAACCGTCTACTAATGTTACTTCTTTACCTTCTAATGCAAAAGCTTCAACTAATTCGATACCGATGTATCCACCACCGACAACAACGATTTTCTTCTTGTCGTTTTTCTTAGCAAAGATTTCTTTTGCTTGGTTGTAGTTTTTACATAATTGAACGTTTTCTAATTCACGTCCTGGAATTGGAGGAAGAATTGGCCATGATCCAGTTGTTAACACTAATTTATCAAATGAATCAGTCTTTTCTTCACCTGTTTTTAAGTCTTTTACTGTTAATGTTTTACCAACAGTGTCGATGCTTGTTACATCATGTTCCATACGAACTGTAGCTCCTAATGATGCTAATTCGTCTGGATTTGAATAAAATAGTCCTTGAGGGTCTTTAACAACTCCTCCTACGTATAAGGCAATCCCACAAGATAAGAATGAAATATTATCATTTCTTTCGTATACAACGACTTCTGTTCCTGGATTGTCATTTAAAATTGTTTTGACTGCAGCAGTACCCGCATGAGTACATCCAACTACTACAACTTTCATGTATTTTCCTCCTATAAACCTGTTTGTTTATTTTGTGCTAGATAAGAATCATTATTATCTATACCCCTATATGGTACACATTACAAGACAAAAAAGCAAACGATATCATTTGGTGAAAATGTTATTTTTTTCTTGATTTTTCAATCATTTCCAACTGTTCGTAATCGGTGGCCATTTTCACGTTTTTTTATTCTAAATGAGAACAGTTATCGTTATTTTATCATTAAAAAAACTCTACTCCGCATTACTACGGAATAGAGCTTTGTATTTATGATTCGTCCGAATTTAGCTCTTCAAAGCGTTGTTTCATCGTCGGATTGTTCTTCACGAGTTTCTTCACGGTTAGGTCTTCTGCTTTATTGTTGGCTAAACGTAAATTATTTTCAGAAGAAAGCAATGCAGCTTTTGTCTTCTCCAGACTCTTAATCGTCTTGTCGATTTCATCAATGGCCGATTGGAATTTCTTACTTGCGAGTTCATAGTTACGCGCAAATCCTTTTTTGAAGGTCTCAAGGTCTTCTTCAAAGTGCGTAATATCAATATGTTGGTCACGCATCAAGGCTAACTCTTGTTTATATTGTAATGAATTCAACGCTGCGTTACGTAGCAAGGTGATAATTGGAATAAAGAATTGCGGACGCACTACATACATTTTTGGATATTGGTAGGACACATCAACAATGCCTGTGTTATAAAGTTCATTATCTGCTTCAAGTAAGCTCACTAGAATCGCATATTCACATTGCTTCTCATGACGGTCTTTATCCAACTCTTTGAAGAAGTGTTCGTTTTTCTTCTTCGTTGCTGTTTCGTCATTTTCGTTCTTCATTTCAAACATAATGGATAGAATTTCAATGCCATTCTCATCATATTCACGGTAAATATAGTCACCCTTGCTTCCCGTTTTGGCATCATTGTCCTTGCCAAATTCTGCGCGCGGGAATGCGGTCATGCGAAGACGATTAAATTCGATTTCGCAATGTTGTTCAAGGCTTTCTCCCACCATCTTCGTTGATTGTTTCGCCTTGAAATCTTTATAGAACGCAATGGCTTCGTCTTTTGCCTTCAACTCTAACTCGAATTGGTCTTTCTTTGAACGTAATTCCAATTCGTATTTTTCTTTTAGGGCCGTTTGTTGCACTTCTTGTTCTTTTTGTTGTAACTCTTTTTCTTGTTTCAATTCAAGAATCGTACGCTCTTTCGCGTGTAAATCTTCTTGGAATTTTTGTGACAATTCTACTTCTTTGAATTGGAGTTGTTGTTTTAATTGATCCAATTCTGCTTGTAGCGCACTAAATTCTTTCTCTTTTTGATGGAGTGCTTCTTGCACATTCTTTTCTTCTTTAACATCCGCATTCTTCAATGCTAATTCAAGCGAAAGAATCTTCTGTTCAAAGTTGGCACGTTCCTCATCATATAGACGCTTTTCTTGCTCTTTTGCGAGTGCCTTTTCCG
>CAUVJW010000011.1:0-26528 GCA_963552295.1 uncultured Streptococcus sp.
CGCTTGATGGATGGTAAGAAATTAGCCGATGTGAAAGTTCCGTTCTTAGTGAAATTATTTGAAAAACGTGCTGTGAAGAAAATCAAAGGTACGATGGTTGAAGAACTTCTCAAAGATTCTAACTTAATCTAATGAGTGAAACCTCTCTAAGTCTATTAGAGAGGTTTTTTCGTATCTTTTGTTGAGGTGATAGATATGAATATCGTTAGAACGAAAACGGGGGAATTGATTCATGCCACACAAATTAAAGAAGATGAAGTTTATTTTTGCCCGGAATGTGGGGAAGAAGTGACAAAGAAAGTTTCCAGAAATGGGGTGGTGTTCTTTTCGCATATTCCAAAGAAACATAGGCAGGAAGAAACGCTGGCTCATCAAGAAGGAAAGCATCTATTGCTAGAAAGTTTGAGGAGTCATGGCTTTCATGCAGAACTCGAGCCGTATGTGTCGTCTATTGAACAGATTCCAGATATTGTCGTGACAGAAGGAGAGCGTGCGTGGTGTATCGAATATCAATGCAGTGTGATTCCTACAGAAGAGATAGTGGAACGGACGAGACATCTGGGAGAAGTTGGCATGTCAGTCGATTGGATTTTAGGAGAAAATTATGAGAGTCAACATAAACTGACGGATACCTTTAGTTACTTAATGAAGTATCATCCACAACTCGGGAATTTCCTGATTTTCTTTGTGAATGGAGAAATGATTTTTCATACGCAAATCAAAGTGAAACCTCGCTCGCAGCAGATGACGTTTCAAGTCGTACGCGTGCCACTTTTACAGTTTTCATGGAAAAAGTGGAGAAAGATGGTCGGGGATTCCGTTCCAGTCAAAGCACATCTAAAACCAGTTGATGCGATAGAATGGACGCCACGAGACACGATGCTCTTTAAAAAATTAGCGTCGCCACTGACGAGGTCGTTTCTAGTGAAGTTATATCGCTGCAGACAGACGCTTGAGGACTTGCCGAGCCGCTTCTTGACCTTTCCAATCTATACAGAAACGTTTAAGGTTCCCAATCTTGTCTGGAAGGGTCATGCGTGGATTTTGTTGGAACAAATGGCCTTTAAGGGAGACATTGAAATGATGGAGTTTGTAAGGAGAGTAGAAGAAGTATGGCGACCACTGATGCGCCCTGTTCAAAATCCCCAAAGTCAGATGGAGGCGTGCCTCTGGGAGCTATTAGATGAGCTTTTGGCCGATAAAAAAATAAGGCTAGGGTATCCAAAATCAAAAATGAACCGTTTGCAAAGCAAGGGTGATTTTGGTAAAATATTAGTGAGTGTAGAGGGATGAATAGGCAAATAGAGATAATTATGGTAACTGTATATCCAATTATTTAATCCTTTCAACTATACTTGCAAAACGCATTTATAGGCATAATTATTTGATGAAGATTTGTCATCATCCTCCTATCTGGGGCTGTGGAAAAACCATGGCCCCTTCCTAGTTTGCTAGGGCAATATCAGGGCACGTATCGTGCAAGGAAAGGAAGTTTTACATGAAATATTCAGAAGAAGGATTACAATATCATATTCACACACGTAAAGGCGATGTAGGTCGGTATGTGATTTTACCAGGGGACCCAAAACGTTGTGCAAAAATTGCAGAACATTTTGAAGATGCGAAACTAGTGGCTGATAATCGCGAATACGTGACATACACAGGATACTTGGATGGAGAAAAAGTCAGTGTGACATCAACAGGGATTGGTGGACCATCAGCTGCCATCGCGCTTGAAGAATTAGTGCGCAGTGGTGCAGATACTTTTGTCCGTGTCGGAACATGTGGCGGTATTGATGTTGACGTTAAAGGTGGCGATATCGTGATTGCAACAGGTGCGATTCGTACAGAAGGAACAACACGTGAGTACGCGCCAATCGAATTCCCGGCGATTGCAAACTACGATGTCGTAACATCACTGATTAATGCTGGTAAAGGTTTAGGTTTCACAACACATGCGGGGGTTGTTCAATGTAAAGATTCATTCTACGGACAACACGAACCACAAGGGATGCCAGTTAGCTATGACTTGCAAAATAAATGGGAAGCTTGGAAACGTCTTGGCGTTAAGGCTTCTGAAATGGAATCAGCAGCGTTATTCGTAGTAGCTAGCCATTTAGGAGTTCGCGTTGGATCTACTTTCCTAGTAGTAGGAAATCAAGAACGTGAAGCAGCTGGTTTATCAAATCCAATCGTTCACGATACAGAAGCTGCTATTAAAGTAGCAGTAGAAGCACTTCGTAACTTAATTAAGGAAGACCGAACAAAATAAGAAAGAGGGATTATATGGAAATCAAAGAAATTTTGAAAACAGTAGACCATACATTGTTATTGCCAGCATCTACTTGGAGTGAAATTAAAGAGATTTTGGATGATGCGATGAAATACGAAACAGCCTCAGCATGTATCCCAGCTTCTTTTGTCAAACGTGCCAGCGAATACGTGGATGGTAAATTAGCCATCTGTACCGTTATTGGATTTCCGAACGGCTATAGCACAACAGCAACTAAAGTCTTCGAAACAAAAGATGCTATTCAAAATGGTGCTAGCGAAATCGATATGGTCATTAATATCGGCGATGTGAAAGATGGACGCTTCGATGTAGTAGAAGATGAGATTCGTCAAATCCATGAAGCATGTAATGGACATATCTTAAAAGTCATTATCGAAACAGCGCTTCTTACAGAAGAAGAAATCATCAAAATGTGCGAAGTCGTGACAAAAGCAGGTGCGGAATTCATCAAGACTTCAACAGGTTTCTCAACAGCGGGGGCGACATTTGAACATGTGGCATTAATGAAGAAACACGTTGGCGAAGGCGTTCTTGTGAAGGCTGCTGGCGGAATTTCTAGCATTGAAGATGCTGAAAAATTCATCGAATTAGGAGCAAGTCGTCTAGGAACAAGTCGGATTGTGAAAATCGTGAAGAATCAATCCGTAGAAGAGGGCACATATTAACCCCGAAAAACCAGATAAAATCTAAATTTCCCAAGTGTTGTCGACCTTGACGCCACTTGGGATTTTGTGTATAATAATATAACGCAATAAGTGTGGATTTTAATCGGTGTGAGGGTTGAAATATTGTCCAATTCCTTACAAATAAAGGCTTAAAACAAAAGAATTTGCATTTTTCACAAATGACAGCAAACAATTCTTTTGGTTTTTTTTTGTTTAAAAATCGACCGAAATCTTCATTTGTTACGAACTTTTAATAAATGTCATCAAAATGTAACATTTATCAATACTAATTTATAGGGGTGGAAGAGTTGGCGCATCATGATGTGAAATACGGTAGACACCGTGTGCGTAGAAGTTATGCACGAATCAGTGAAGTATTAGAATTACCTAATCTGATTGAAATCCAAACAGATTCTTACCAATGGTTCCTAGATGAAGGTATCCGCGAAATGTTCAAAGATATCTCTCCAATCGAAGACCACACTGGTAACTTGTCATTGGAATTCTTAGATTACGAATTACATGCTCCAAAATATAACATACAAGAAGCTAGAAACCACGACGCAAATTACGCGGCTCCAATTTACGTGAAAATGCGTTTAGTGAACAAAGAAACTGGCGAAGTAAAAGACCAAGAAGTATTCTTCGGTGACTTCCCATTAATGACTGAAATGGGTACATTTATCATTAATGGTGCAGAACGTGTAATTGTATCTCAATTAGTTCGTTCTCCTGGTGCTTATTTCCATGACAGACCTGACAAAAACGGTAAACAATTATATGGTTCAACATTAATTCCAAACCGTGGTGCATGGTTAGAGTACGAAACAGACTCAAAAGACATTTCTTATGTACGTATCGACCGTACTCGTAAAATCCCATTAACGGTATTAGTTCGTGCGTTAGGTTTCGGTTCAGATGACCTTATCCAAGAAATCTTTGGAGATAGCGAAACATTACGTTTGACATTAGATAAAGATGTTCATAAACGTATGGATGAATCTCGTACAGAAGAAGCATTAAAAGATATTTATGACCGTCTACGTCCTGGTGAACCAAAAACAGCTGAAAGTTCACGTAACTTATTAACAGCTCGTTTCTTCGACCCACGTCGCTATGACTTAGCAGCAGTTGGACGTTATAAAGTCAACAAGAAATTAAACCTTAAAACTCGTTTATTACACCAAACAATCGCTGAGAACTTAGTAGATCCTGAAACAGGAGAAATCGTTGTTGAAAAAGGAACTGTTCTTGAACGCGACGTAATGGAAAAAGTAGTAGAAGTACTTGAAAAAGGTGCAAACTTATTTACATTACATCCATCAGAAGACGGTGTGATTAAAGACCCTGTAACAATTCAAACAGTAGAAGTTTATTCACCAGCTGACCCAGAACGCGTGATTAAAATCATCGGTAACGGAAACGTTGCTGAAGACGTGAAACACGTAACTGCAAGCGACATTATCGCAACAATCAGCTACTTCTTAAACCTTTACGAAGGAATCGGAACAACAGACGACATCGACCACTTAGGTAACCGTCGTATCCGTTCAGTAGGGGAATTATTACAAAACCAATTCCGTATCGGTTTATCTCGTATGGAACGTGTGGTTCGCGAACGTATGTCTATCCAAGACACTGCAACAGTGACACCACAACAATTAGTCAATATTCGTCCAGTCGTTGCGGCAATTAAAGAGTTCTTCGGATCTTCTCAATTATCACAATTCATGGACCAAACAAACCCATTAGGAGAGTTAACACACAAACGCCGTCTATCAGCGTTAGGACCTGGTGGTTTGACTCGTGACCGTGCCGGATATGAAGTTCGTGACGTTCACTATTCTCACTATGGTCGTATGTGTCCTATCGAAACTCCTGAGGGACCAAACATCGGGTTGATCAACAGCTTATCAACATATGCGAAGATCAACAAATATGGTTTCATCGAAACTCCATACCGTCGTGTAGACTGGAACACTCATAAAGTTACAGATAAGATCGACTACTTAACAGCCGACGAAGAAGATAGCTTCGTAGTAGCGCAAGCAAACTCTCCATTAAATGAAGACGGAAGCTTCGTGAACGATGTTGTTATGGCGCGTTACGTATCTCAAAACTTAGAAGTGCCAGTAGACCGCGTGGACTACATGGACGTTTCTCCAAAACAAGTAGTTGCAGTTGCGACAGCATGTATCCCATTCTTAGAAAACGACGACTCAAACCGTGCGTTGATGGGTGCGAACATGCAACGTCAAGCTGTTCCATTGTTAAATCCAAAAGCACCATTCATCGGTACAGGTATGGAATACGTATCTGCGCATGACTCAGGGGTTGCCTTGTTATGTAAACGTGATGGTGTTGTCGAATTCGTTGATGCTAAAGAAGTACGTGTACGTACAGCTGATGGCTCATTAGATACTTACCAAATCACTAAGTTCCACGGATCAAATGCTGGTATGTGTTACAACCAACGTCCAATCGTGGCACAAGGGGATAAAGTAGTTAAAGGCGAAATCCTAGCAGACGGACCTTCTATGGAAAAAGGTGAATTAGCATTAGGACAAAACGTTCTAGTAGCGTTCATGACTTGGGAAGGTTACAACTACGAGGATGCGGTTATCATGAGTGAACGTCTAGTAAAAGACGATGTGTATACTTCAATCCATATCGATGACTACGATTCAGAAGCTCGTGATACAAAACTTGGACCTGAAGAAATTACTCGTGAGATTCCAAACGTTGGGGAAGACGCATTGAAGAACCTTGACGCTGACGGAATTATCCGTATCGGTGCCGAAGTTAAAGATGGTGACATCTTAGTCGGTAAAGTAACTCCTAAAGGGTTAACAGAACAATCACCAGAAGAACGTTTATTACACGCAATCTTCGGTGAAAAAGCTCGTGAAGTTCGTGACACGTCTCTACGTGTACCTCACGGCGGTGGCGGTATTGTCCGCGATGTACGTGTGTTCACACGTGCAGCAGGTGATGAATTAGCACCTGGCGTAAACAAATTAGTTCGTGTATATATTGTACAAAAACGTAAAATCAATGAAGGGGATAAGATGGCCGGACGTCACGGTAATAAAGGGGTTGTTTCCCGTATTATGCCGGAAGAAGATATGCCATTCTTACCAGATGGAACACCAGTTGACATCATGTTAAACCCATTAGGGGTACCTTCACGTATGAACATCGGACAAGTGTTAGAGTTACACTTAGGGATGGCTGCTCGTGAATTAGGTATTTACATCGCAACACCAGTATTCGATGGTGCGCAAGATGAAGACGTATGGGGAACTGTTGCAGAAGCGGGTATGGCTCGTGATGCGAAAACAATTCTATATGATGGACGTACAGGTGAACCATTCGATAACCGTGTGTCAGTAGGGGTTATGTACATGATCAAACTTGCCCACATGGTTGACGACAAACTTCATGCTCGTTCAATTGGACCATACTCACTCGTTACACAACAACCTCTTGGAGGTAAAGCGCAATTTGGTGGACAACGTTTCGGGGAAATGGAAGTATGGGCACTAGAAGCTTATGGTGCTGCTTATACATTACAAGAAATCCTAACGTACAAATCAGATGACGTTGTTGGTCGTGTGAAGACTTACGAATCAATCGTTAAAGGTCAACAAATTTCACGTCCAGGAGTTCCAGAATCATTCCGCGTATTAGTAAAAGAATTACAAGCTTTAGGTCTTGATATGAAAGTACTTGACGCACAAGATGAAGAAATCAAACTTGAAGATATGGACGAAGACGAAGGAATTCGTTTCAGTGACGTTGAAAGAACAAATGATAGACGTGCTCAATTAGATGAGTATTCTGATCGTGCAGCTGAATTATCAGCAGCAGAAGAAGCAGCTGATACAGCAGCAGAAGATGCAGCCGATGTAGAAGACGTTGAAGACAATTTTGATACTGACGAAGAGTAATAGAACTATTGGAATCGTAGGGCAATTCCAAAAGAAAGGGAGGTAGGCCCCTTGATAGATGTAAATAATTTTGAAAGTATGCAGATTGGGTTAGCTTCTCCGGAGAAAATCCGTGAGTGGTCACATGGTGAAGTTACAAAACCAGAAACAATCAACTACCGTACTTTAAAACCAGAACGCGATGGTTTATTCTGCGAGAAAATCTTTGGTCCAACAAAAGACTTAGAATGTTCTTGTGGTAAATTAAAGAAAATCAACAACAAAGGGAAAGTCTGCGATCGTTGTGGCGTTGAAGTAACGCGCTCAAAAGTTCGTCGTGAACGTATGGGACACATCGATTTAGCAGCTCCAGTATCACATGTGTGGTACTTCAAAGGTATTCCAAGCCGCATGGGACTTGTGTTAGACATGAGTCCACGTGCGTTGGAAGAAGTCATTTATTTTGCAAGCTACGTTGTTATCGACGCTGGCGACACAACATTAATGCACAAACAATTATTAACTGAACGTGAATACCGTGAAAAACGTGCAGAATTCGGAACTCGTTTCCATGCTGCAATGGGTGCGGAAGCTGTTCAAGAGTTATTAAACAACGTTGACTTAGATGCTGAAATCGCTGAATTAAAAGAAGAGTTGAAAACAGCTCAAGGGCAAAAACGTACTCGTGCAATCCGTCGTTTAGACATTTTAGATGCCTTCAAAGAATCAGGAAACCAACCTGGTTGGATGGTAATGGATGTTATTCCAGTTATCCCACCAGATTTACGTCCAATGGTTCAATTAGAAGGTGGACGTTTTGCAACAAGTGACTTGAACGATTTATACCGTCGTGTGATTAACCGTAATAACCGTCTAAAACGTTTATTAGAATTAAACGCACCACGTATCATCGTTCAAAACGAAAAACGTATGTTACAAGAAGCAGTGGATGCTTTAATCGATAATGGTCGTCGTGGCCGTCCAGTAACTGGACCAGGGAACCGTCCATTGAAATCATTAAGCCACATGCTTAAAGGGAAACAAGGTCGTTTCCGTCAAAACCTACTTGGTAAACGTGTAGACTACTCTGGACGTTCTGTAATCGTAGTAGGACCAAACTTGAAGATGTACCAATGTGGTCTTCCTAAAGAAATGGCGATTGAATTATTCAAACCTTTCGTAATGAAAGAATTAGTTGAACGTGAAATCGCTGGAAACATCAAGAGCGCTAAACGTAAAATTGAACGTTTAGATGACGATATTTGGGGAATCCTTGAAGAAGTAATTCGTGAGCACCCAGTTCTATTGAACCGTGCACCTACACTTCACAGACTAGGGATTCAAGCGTTCGAACCAACTCTAGTAGAAGGTCGTGCGATTCGTCTTCACCCATTAGTGTGTGAAGCCTACAATGCCGACTTCGACGGAGACCAAATGGCGGTTCACGTGCCACTATCTCAAGAAGCTCAAGCAGAAGCACGCTTACTTATGTTAGCGGCTCAAAACATCCTAAACCCTAAAGATGGTAAACCAGTTGTTACACCGTCTCAAGACATGGTTTTAGGGAACTATTACTTAACAATGGAACAAGAAGGCCGTGTTGGTGAAGGTATGTTCTTCAAAGACATGGACGAAGCAATCTTGGCTTACAACAATGGATATGTTCATTTACACAGCCGTATTGCAATTCCTGCAAGCTCACTTCCACATAAACCATTTACAGAGTGGCAAAAAGAGAGAATGATGGTAACGACTGTTGGTAAATTATTATTCAACGAAATCATGCCAAACGAATTCCCTTACTTAAATGAGCCAACAATGGAAAACTTAGAAGTGGCTACACCAGATAAATACTTCTTAGAAGCAGGGGCAAACATTAAAGAAGAAATCGCAGGACGCGAAATCGTTGCACCATTCAAGAAGAAAAACTTAGGTCAAATCATCGCCGAAGTGTTCAAACGATTCCATATCACTGAAACTTCAATGATGTTAGACCGTATGAAAGACTTAGGATATAAATTCTCAACTCGTGCTGGTTTAACAGTAGGGATTGCAGATATTTCAGTTGCGGACAACAAGAAAGAAATTCTTGAAGAAGCACATAAACAAGTCGACAACATCTCTAAATTATTCCGTCGTGGTTTAATTACAGATGATGAACGTTATGAACGTGTTATCGAAACATGGAACAAAGCGAAAGATGATATCCAAAAAGCGTTAATTCGCACATTAGGTTCTCGTAACCCAATCTTCATGATGAGTGATTCTGGAGCCCGTGGTAACATCTCTAACTTTACTCAGCTTGCTGGTATGCGTGGACTTATGGCCGCTCCTAACGGTAAGATCATGGAATTACCGGTAACATCAAACTTCCGTGAGGGGTTAACCGTTATGGAAATGTTCTTGTCTACTCACGGTGCTCGTAAAGGGATGACCGATACGGCCTTGAAGACAGCCGACTCAGGTTACTTAACTCGTCGTTTAGTAGACGTTGCGCAAGATGTGATCATTCGTGAAACAGACTGCGGAAGCGATCGTGGTTTAACAATTACTGCGATTAAAGAAGGAAATGAAGTCATTGAAACACTTGAAGAACGTATGTTAGGACGTTACGCACAACGTTCAGTGAAACATCCTGAAACAGGTGAAGTGTTAGTAGCACGCAATGAAATCATTACTGAAGATATTGCTCGTAAGATTATCGAAGCTGGAATTGAAGAAATTACAATTCGTTCAGCGTTCACATGTGATACAAAACATGGGGTATGTAAATACTGTTATGGACGTAACTTAGCTACAGGTTCAGAAGTTGAAGTTGGGGAAGCAGTTGGTACAATTGCCGCTCAATCAATCGGGGAACCTGGTACACAGTTAACAATGCGTACGTTCCATACCGGTGGGGTTGCCGGAGACGATATTACTCAAGGTTTACCTCGTATCCAAGAAATTTTCGAAGCGCGTAATCCTAAAGGGGTTGCGACAATCAGTGAAGTAGCGGGTGAAGTAGTTTCTATCGAAGAAAATGCTGGAAGTCGTACAAAAGAAATTACGATTAAAGGTTCTACAGATACTCGTTCTTATACAGTTCCATTTACAGCTCGTCTAAAAGTGGAAGAAGGACAAATCATCGATCGTGGTGCTCCATTAACAGAAGGTTCTATCGATCCTAAAGAATTATTACGTGTTCGTGACGTATTATCAGTTGAAAACTACTTATTACGTGAAGTACAAAAAGTATACCGTATGCAAGGGGTAGAAATCGGCGATAAACACGTTGAGGTAATGGTTCGTCAAATGTTACGTAAAGTTCGCGTAATGGATCCAGGTTCAACTGAAATCCTTCCAGGAACATTACTTGATATTGCAGACTTTACAGAACGTAACCGCTCTGCAATCATGAACGGTGAAGTACCTGCGACAGCTCGTCCTGTATTATTAGGTATTACAAAAGCTTCATTAGAAACAAACAGCTTCTTGTCTGCTGCATCATTCCAAGAAACAACTCGTGTCTTGACAGATGCTTCTATCCGCGGCAAGAAAGACCACTTACTAGGATTGAAAGAAAATGTTATCATCGGTAAGATCATCCCTGCTGGTACAGGTATGGCTCGTTACCGCAATATGGAAACAAGTACTTCAGAACCAGTATTACCAGTGGAACAAACAGAAGGTTTAGTTGGGGAACCAGCAACTTCTGAAGAAGACACAAATGAATAATCTGTGACTTTAAGGCACCCTGTAGTGAAAGCTACAGGGTGTTTTTTCTTGGTAACTTCATAAAACCTTCTCCTAGAAACAAAGGTACTAGATTATAATTATTAAAACTTAAGAATGGAGTAGAACAATGAAAAAAACAACAAAACTCTTAAGTCTTGCAGTCGCAAGCTTATTAGCCGCTTGTTCAAACCAAGCAGCACCTGCAGAGACTACGCAAGCAACTACAGCTCAAGCAACGACTGTACAAGCGACAACTCAAGCAACAGCTACGACTGCTACCAATACAACTGTAGCTACTAACGCTTCGGAAGATGCAATGGGAAGCCAAAATGCAATGCAAAAAGAAATTGTAGATGCGTTTAAAAAAGAATTCCCAACCCTTGATATTACTGCGTTAGAATACACAAACGGAATGTTCTATGAAGTAGAAGCGATGAATGATACGAATGAATATACGTACCGTTACGATAAGTCAGCTAAGACTTTCATGAAAGTTAATGAAACAACTTCAGATAAAGAAGAACATGATGAAGAAAAAATGGACTTAGCTACTTTGAAACAAGTAGATGAGATAGCTGCTATCGCTCAAAAAGAATTCCCAACAGGAGTCCTTCGTGAGTGGAGCGTTGACAAAGATAATGGTGAAGTTATCTGGGAGTTCGATGTATTCGTGAATGGACAACAAGTGAACGTTAAGATTTCAAACGACACAGGAAAAATTACGGAAATCGATCGCTAATTAAATATTGTTTATAAGATACCCCGTCAAGGACTGTTGATTCAATGCTTGAGGGGGTATTTTTGTGCTTAAAATGATAAGAAAGAATCTGAAAAAAGATTAAGAAAATGTTAAGATTTTTGAAAAATTGGAAAAACACGTAATAAAAAAAGCGAATTAATTCATTAGATAGTGGGAAAAAGAATTTGTAGGTGGAATTAAATCGTTTAAAAGCGTCAAATATATAATATTTTAAATAAAAAATAAAACCGCTATCAAATTTATGTGAATGGTAGTATAATAAAAATGAATAAAAGAAAGATTGGGGTAGTGTATATGAGTCAGGAATTGTACCAAAGTATACCGTTGCTATTTAAGCTCGTAAAAAAGCAAACAGAACTCAAAAATGCTGCCTTTGCTTTTCAGAATAAACGAGGAGCAGTGAAGTTTTTCTTTTTAATTGAACGTGATGAACAGCAAGATTTACGTTTATTATTCTTCAAAAACGAAGAAGAACTTGTTCGTTATAGACTCTCTGAACGACTGGTAACCATGTCAGATGAGGTAGTCGGAGAGGAACGGACAGAAGCATTTTGGTTTAGAAAAGGCATTGAAATTCAGTTTTCAAAACGTGCGGATTTCGATGAAGAGGAAATCGAATACTTGAAGCAGAAAGGGTATCCTGTTAAAGGAGCCAGAGAATTGCCGATGGTATCGAGCTTCAATGAACCATTTGATTTATTCGCAGACCTTAAGAAATCAGAAGTCCAATTTGTGCTACGTGTGAGTGATATTCTCTTGCAAGAAGGCAACTGGAAGGAGCTCTTGAAAGCTGCGAGTATTCTCGATCAAGAAGACGCGGATTGCTATGCTGTTCTCGAATATAATCAAAAAACAAAGGCTGTCAAGTCGCTTGATATGACGCGTAAGGAAATCAGTTTCGATCAGATTGCAGAATTGAAGCCGTTCTTCCAAGTGAAACCTGAACCCGTTGCGCTCAGTGATTTCTCGCTTTTACGTGCAAAAAAGGTGATTCGAGGTATCTTTCCGGAAACTTTTGAAATCCAGTTGACATTGTCGCCAATTGCGGCCATGGGATTTTATAAAACAGGTGCATTTATGCTGGCGATAGCCGATGAACGTGAAATCATCTTCCTACAAGAAACAGATTTAGAGACAAAAATGATTCAGAATTATATTTTAGAACTCATCATGATGATGGAGGCTGTGCCGCTTCGCTTTATTACAAGTGGACCATTTGCATTGAGACTCTCGAATATGGTTGATAAACTCTTAAAACGACTTGGAACGGATATTGTTATCTTGGATGAATTGCCAACGATGAACCGTTACTCAAGTCTTGCGAAAATGGATCTTCTATTGTCGCAAAATGATATTGATAATCTTCTCTTTTAAGTGAAACGTTGAGAACCCGTGCCCTTAACGTTTCCGCTAGTGTAGGAATTGGAAGGGGGAGAAGCTAAATACTCTCACAGCTTCTCTGTCCATCCATCCTCGAATATAAAACGTAAGTGAAAGAGGTCTATTCATTTGAATAGACCTCTTTATTTATTGAACGGGATATTCTGTATACATTTCTCCAAGACTTTCAAACTCCACTTGATTTTGCAAAAGCTCAATGATGGCTGCTTGGAAAGCTTCAACCTCTTGAACAGGGAGGCTGCAGGTGAATTGAACATTATTGAGGAAGACTTTATCGACGATGGGAATATTTTGCGTTTGACAATAATATTCCACTTTTCCTACATGTGCGTAATCAAAGGTTAGGGCAAGTTGGTCCTCTAGTCGGCATTCGACGATTCCGATGGCTTTCAACCCTTCGCTCACCGCCCCAGAATACGCACGAACGAGGCCGCCAGCGCCTAGTTTTGTTCCACCAAAGTAACGCGTCACCACGACCGCGACATCCTTTAATTCATTTTTCTTGAGTACTTCTAGCATCGGAACGCCTGCGGTACCACTTGGTTCGCCGTCATCCATCGCACGCTGCACTTGGTCGTTTTCGCCAATGAGAAAAGCAGAGCAGTTATGGGTGGCCTTCCAATGTTCTTTTTTGATAGCTTGGATAAATTCGAGCGCTTCTTCTTCACTTGTTACTCGCTGAAAATGCGCAATAAAACGAGAACCTTTAATCTCGATTTCATTCATCCCAGCCTCTTTAATAGTTTTATATCTCTCTAACATTCTTTCCCCTCACTTTGGTATTAGTATAGCATAAATTTCTTTTTTCGTTTAAGTTTCAAAAATAGAGAAATTTTACGAATAAAAGAGATTTTTTTTACAAATCTGTATTGTTGATTATAAATAAGAGTTGTATAATAAAAGCGTAAACAATACTGCTTTTAAATGATAAAGATAAAGGTATGGTAGGTGAAAAAATGATATTTTATAAAAATAAGTGGTCAATGTTCTCAATCATTTTCTTTTGGATACTTTCCATCATTATGATTCTAAACTATATTCATTATCATTTGTCAACGGGACATTTTGGAGGATCTGAGGGAGGAATACCACTGTTTTATGAGATTATATTCAGTGCTAATCAAATTATGGATGCTGTATATGGTTTTGTGGCATTCATGATTCCACCTTTATTCTTTTCACATGAATGTATCAGACAAAGAATAACACATTATGACTATCTACAGTATGTAAGATTACAACATAAAAAAACATTCTTTTCACCACTTATATCAAAACAATTTAAAACGAACTTTATCATAATCTATTTTGTTTTCTTAGTGAAAATGTTCCTTCAGGCGATATTAGTTCATTTATTTTACTCACCATTTATTTTCGAGGAGAGTAGTTCATATTTGACGTGGTCCTTTACTATCAACTTTTCAACCAATAGTTTTGTTAATTTAATCTGTACGATAGTCATGATTCCTTTAGGATACGCCATTTTCTATTCATTTGTTTTTTCAGTTGGATTGTTCCTAAAACGATATATCATTTATTTATGCAGTGGATTATTATTAGCGATTTTATCACTTTTATTAGCAATGGTAATAGGGGGATTTTCTCCTATTATCGGATACTCAATTTGTATACTTTCGCTCATTCAACCAGGAATGTACACATTATTAGGAGAAACTATTTCTAAATCAGCCTGGGTTGTTTTTGTATATCCTACGATATTTTATAGTCTTTTGACGATTCTTCTATTAATTATCAGAAGAAAGATGGATTTGAAGGAGGGGTATTAATGGATGAACTCCTCATTGGAAAAAGACAACAATGGGTGTATGGATTATCGATTATTTCAGGAATCTCTTTTGTTTTAAAAGGGCAAATTTTCGGTAACTTAATATTAGACTTATTATCCTCTCGTTTTACAGCGTACTTTTCAGACACCGTATTATTAGTTTTACTAGGGGTAGTCATTTGGAGACGGCATCATATTCGTTTTCTTCTCATTCAAAGAATTGGAGAGAAAAAGTATCAATTCTATCAATTGGTAACGGTGTTAGTTTCAATTGTTTGCTATTTTGTCGCTCAATTCTCTTTAGCGTTACTATTTCAAATGAGGAATGGGCAAGCATTTACAAAAGCGATGCTGATATTTGGTCTATTAAAAAGCGTGTATTTAATTTGCTCGGGATTAATCATTTATACGATTTCTATTGGGTGTAATAGAAATATGGCTATTATTGGTTCTATCCTATTTTCATTAACATCTTATTTTACGATATTGTTTCTATTACCAGTGTGAAGGGGAGGTACTCATGTTAGAACTAAAAAATGTATCCAAAAAATTTGGGTTTCAAGTGATTTTAGAAGACGTCGATTTCAAAATTGAACAAGGAGATCTTATTCATATTGTAGGATCTAATGGATGCGGAAAGTCTACTTTATTTAAACTTTTTTGTGATATTTTGGAGCCGGATAAAGGTGAAATTGTTGTAGATAGTGATGTACGAATTGGAGCTTTGATTGAGAATCCAGCGTTCATGGAAGAAAGTAGTTTAAAAACGAATCTTAAATTTTTAGCGTCTATCAATAAAAATTACAATGAATCGAAAATTAGAGAATTAGTGAATAATTTCGATTTAGATTTTGATAGTAAAGTTCACGTGAAAAAATATTCCGTTGGAATGCGTCAGAAAATGGGGATTATTCAAGCTGTGATGGAGGATCAAAATTTAATTTTATTAGATGAGCCAACTCGAGGCCTAGATAAAAAATCACTAGATCAGTTTCATCAATTAGTTCAACAGCTTCATGAAGAAGGGAAATCGATTGTGATTGCTGCTCATGATAATTTGGCCGAATTACGTTTTGATAAGGAATATTTGATGGAAGAAGGGAAGCTGATTCTTCAATGAAACAGTTATTTCCCATTCGAGAGTGGCTTCTCTACATTTTTGGTTTGTTAATAGTATGGAATTTATATCATCCATTACCGTCGTTTTATATCGAGGCACACTTCAGTTTTATACCCGTTACTTTTCTTTTTGGCCATCTTTTAAGTATTTTCTTAATGGTAATGGAAGTACTTATTTTGATGTATTTTATTAATGAGTATGAGAGTATGCGACTTTTGATACTAGTTCGAAGCCGAAGCCGCGTTTTTATAGGGCGAATATTAGTGAGGATGATGTTGCCTTCTGTATTTTTAATGTTCTGTATTAAGGCAATTTTACTTTTCGAAATTGGAGGCATTCCTCCTCTAGTATTAGGTTCAATCCCCATTCTGTTTTTAGGGATGACTCTACTAGCATTATTCATTCAAGACTCTAAAAAAATATTATTTTTAAGCCTGATTTTAGCAGCACTTATTAGACTAGGATGCTTTTACTTAATTGGGTAAGCAGGAGGATATCTCCTGCTTTTTTTTAATGGTCAAATATGGTAGTATAGAAAGGCAGTATATGACTGGAGGAGTAGGTATGATTCAAGTAACATTAATCATTCGAATCACATTGGTTCTTGCTTTTATCATGCTAAGCTATTGGGCGTTGCAAGGCATTCAAATCGAGAAGATTCTCAGAAAAGGCCGCGTTCAGGAAGCCCGTATCCTCTTTTTACTCATCGCTATTTGGATGGGTGCTAGTATAGCTAAAGTCATATTCGATTTATCAGATTATTTAAATCAGTACATTCAATTGATATTACAGTAGATGGATAGAGAGTTTTTGGAGGTTATTTAATGGATAAGATGATCGTGCGCGGTGGCGATACACGTCTTCAGGGAACAGTAAAGATAGAAGGCGCTAAAAATGCGGTATTACCGATTTTAGCAGCAAGTATTTTAGCAGATAAAGGCGTTACTCATTTAACAAATGTACCGAACTTATCAGACGTACATATGATGTTAAACGTATTAGGAAGCTTAAACGTCTTAAGTACATTTGACGAAGAAGAAAAGGCCATTACTTTAAATGCCACAAAAGATATTACAACAACTGCAGCGTTTGAATACGTAAGTAAAATGCGTGCGTCAATCGTTGTAATGGGGCCATTATTAGCACGTTTTGGACATGCACGTGTTGCAATGCCTGGTGGATGTGCTATCGGAAGTCGTCCAATCGACCTTCACTTAAAAGGATTCGAAGCAATGGGTGCGACAATCGTTCAAACAGAAGGCTATATCGAAGCACATGCAGATGAACTTCATGGAGCTCGTATTTACTTAGATTTCCCATCTGTAGGAGCTACTCAAAACATTATGATGGCTGCGACTTTAGCAAAAGGAACAACATACCTCGAAAACGTAGCGCGTGAACCAGAGATTGTCGACTTAGCAAATATCTTAAATAAGATGGGTGCGAGAATTGTCGGTGCTGGAACAGAAAACATGCGTATTGAAGGGGTAGAACGTTTGGATGGAACGATTCACTCTATTATCCCAGACCGTATCGAAGCGGGTACATTCATGGTAGCGGCTGCCGTTACAAAAGGTGATGTGTTTATCGAAGATGCAATTGCAGAACATAACCAACCATTAATTTCTAAATTAGGCGAAATGGGTGTTCAATTTATCGAAGAAGAAGACGGAATCCGTGTCATCGGTCCAGATGAGTTGAAACCAACTGACGTGAAAACTTTACCTCACCCAGGTTTTCCAACAGATATGCAAGCACAAATGACGATTGCACAATTATTAGCCACTGGTACAAGCACAATGACGGAAACAGTGTTCGAGAACCGTTTCAACCACTTAGAAGAAATGCGTCGTATGGGTGCGCAATTCCGTATTGACTCACATACAGCTGTGATGACTGGTGCCTCAGTATTATCAGGTGCTGAAGTACGAGCTACAGACTTACGTGCTGCGGCAGCGTTAATCATCGCTGGAATGGTTGCAAAAGGATATACACGCGTAACAGACTTACAATTCTTGGACCGTGGATATTATGAGTTCCATCAAAAATTACGTGCATTAGGCGCAACGATTGAACGTGTGGACGAACCAGACGGACAAGCATTTACTCACGAAGACTTAGAACGTTTATTCGCAGTTTAAAAAAATAAAGAGACAGTGCAAGAGAAATCGTAAATGATTCCTATGAATCCTTACAGATATCTTCATCATTACGGTAACGTTGCACCGGTTCGAGCCTTAAAAGTCTCTCACCTTTAAATCCTCAAAGGGAGTAAGACCAAAGTCAAAACAGGACTCACAGTGTGAGTCCTGTTTGCTTTGTAGTCTTACCCCCGCAAGGATGATTAGGATTAAGCGAATCACGAGTGATGAAGCTTAATTCAATCATCTACTGCGTCTAACTTTATAAAGTACTTTAAGTAAGGAGTAAATTCCTACGCCCTTTAGCACAGTGGTTGAATGGTATGAGCCACACTGTAACCAGTTTGCTCATACCTATTCAACTTTGTGGGGGAAAGAAAACGAAACATCCTAGATACAATAATGTATCTAGGATGTTTCTGTCTTTCTCCCTCGTTTTAATGCGAAGTCACGTTACTGTAATGATAGAATCTGTAAGTTTCTAGTCATCATTTACGTTTGCAACTGCATTTTAATTATTTTACGAATAATCTTTAAATCTTCTTGCTCCAATAATAAAAACACGCAATATAAGATTTAACCAATATAAGGTATACCTTATATTGATAAAAATAATTTGGTATTTTAAGTAAGTTTTTTAAGGAGAAATAGTAGGCGATGGTATCCTTTAATTTTTCGTAAAGGTGTGTAGTTTTTATGTGGTTTTAAAGGGTTTTATGGTACAGTATAATAGACTCAATTTAAAAGGAGGATTGTAATGAACGAAGAATTTAACAATCAGAATCATGACGAAGAAAATATCGAAGTCGAACAAGACAATGAACTCGAGCACCGTCATACTGAAGAACCACAAAAACAATCCATTATAAAGAGTATTTGGAATCATAAAATCATGATGGCGATTCGTCGCTTTTGGAGAAAATTTCATGTCACGAAGCTACTTCTTGCAATGATGCTAACGGTAGTCACACTATTTACGGGATTTTTAGTTTATTCCGCAAAGACAACCGATGTGAGTGGCTTACGTGCTGGGATGGTCCAAGTGACGGAAGTATATGACCGCAATAACCAAGAAGCCGGCGTACTGAATATCAATAAAGGGGAGTTTTTAACGATAGACCAGATTTCTCCGAATATGATTAACGCGCTTGTTTCGACAGAGGATAAACGTTTCTATGACCACCATGGATTCGATCCGATGGGGCTGCTTCGTGCGACATTTGGCCTGTTAATGAACCGTGGCCGAGTGACGGGTGGAGGAAGTACCATTACGCAACAATTAGCCAAGAATGCGTTCTTAACTCAGGAACAATCGTTTATGCGAAAAGCGAAAGAGCTCTTCTTGAGTTTCGAGTTGGAGAAGAAATATTCCAAAGACCAAATTTTGGAGATGTATTTAAATAATGCTTATTTCGGAAATGGGGCGTACGGAATTGAAAATGCGTCGCTTCGTTATTTCGGAAAGAGTGCAAAGGATTTAACCATCAGTGAAGCGGCTGTTCTTACAGGAAGCTTAAAGGCACCGAATGTGTATAATCCGATTGACGATATGGAATCGACGGTGAAACGCCGTGCGACCGTTTTACAGTTGATGGTCGATAATGGCAAAATCACGCAAGAAGAAGCCGATAAAGCTGCCGCTGAAGTGATTACCGTGACGGATACGTATGAAGCGAATGCTCGTTATAAATATCCATATTATTTCGATGCGGTAATTAATGAAATTACAACGAAATACGGAATCAGCGAAGAAGACTTGCTGAACAAAGGATATAAAATCTACACAGGTCTAGACCAAAATATGCAAGCAGATTTGGAAGAAACCTTCTCACACAGTTGGTTATTCCCGAAAGCGAGTGACGGTACGGTTGCTCAAGCGGCTTCGATTGCCATGGATCCGCAAACTGGTGATGTCCTTGCAACAGTAGGTGGCCGTACTAACGAGAAACACACTTTCCGTGGATTTAACCGTGCAACACAGCTTCAGGCGCAACCAGGGTCAACATTCAAACCATTAGCCGTATATACTCCGGCTCTTGAAGAAGGATATCAACCTAATTCTGTTCTAGTGGACGAGAAACGTTCGTATGGTTCAGATAAATATACGCCTGAGAACTGGAATAAAAAGTATCAAGGAACTGTGACGATGACGGAAGCCTTGAACCACAGTTGGAATGCTCCTGCTGTATGGTTACTCGATAAAATCGGATTGAAGAAAGGAATCGAGAAGGTTCATCAGTTCGGAATCGAAACGGATCCAGGAGATGAGTACTTAGGGATTGCCCTTGGAGGACTTACAAAAGGGGTCTCTCCAGAACAAATGGCTTCTGCCTATACAGCCTTTGCCAATAAAGGTGTTCGTGTGCAACCACGTTTTGTAACGAAAATTGTGGACGCAAATGGTAAAGTCGTTGTAGACAACACAGCAGCGAAGGAAAACCGTGTGACAACGGAAGAAGTGGCTAAGAAGATGACAAGTATGCTGTTAACCGTGTACGGTTCAGAAGGTCTTGGCGCACCATTTTCACCAGCTGGTAAGACGATTGCCGGTAAAACAGGGACAACCGAAGCTATCAATAATGACAATGGTTCTCGTGACCAATGGATGATTGGATATACACCAGACGTAGTTGTCGCAACTTGGATGGGATATGACCAATCAGGAAATTACTCTTTATCAGCTTCGAGCCGTGAAGGAGTAGGGCCGCTCTTTAAACTAGAGATGGAAGGGTTGCTTCAATTCACCGCGAATACACCATTTAATGTAGAAGCCGTGAAGACAAAACAAAATAATCAAAACAACAATACGAACAACGGTGTCGATCAATTCATCAAAGACGCTCAAAAAGCGGGCGAACAAGTTTGGAATCAAATCCAAGAATGGGGTAAAAACCTCTGGGATAAATTCAAGAATAGATAATGCGAACGTACGTACGTATTAATAGTTTAGCTATACAAAATATGGTATAATAAAAGAGTATTTTAAGGAGGAAGAAACATGAGTAATATTTATGATACAGCCAATCAATTAGAGCGTGACTTACGCGAATTACAAGAATTCAAAACAGTAAAGGAAAGCTTCGAAGCGATTTATGCTGACGAAACAGCAAGAACTTTATTTGAAGAATTCCGTACAGTGAATGTCGAGTTACAACAAAAACAATTCTCAGGACAAGAAATCACTGAAGAAGATATTCAAAAAGCACAAGAATTAGGACAAAAAGTGTCTGAAAATGAGCATATTAAAGCGTTAATGGAAGCTGAGCAACGTTTGAATACAATTATGCAAGATATCAACCGTATCATCACAAATCCATTACAAGAGCTTTATAGCGCAAAATAATCAATTTTAAACGGTTTTATTAAGAATCGATCCAAAGCATATTTTCTTTGAACGCACAACAGACGGTTCAGGAAAATATGCTTTTTTTGAAGAAAAGAAAGGAGCAACGTATGGTGAAATTCATCCACGCTGCCGATGCCCATCTAGGAATTACGTACGCCGGTGTCGGAAAGAGCCAAAAGGAAATCGCTAGAGAGTTAAAGCAAGCGGCGTTTGATGCCTTTGAAAGAGTTATCGATACAGCGATTGAAGAAGAAGTCGATGCGCTTGTTTTGGCGGGGGATTTGCTGGATAGTTCACGCACCTTCGTCAAAGAAAAATGTTTCTTGCAAAGCCAGTTGAATCGTTTAGCACCCTTTGGAATTCCTGTCGTCGTAGCGCTTGGGAATCATGATGCGGGTAATTCATACGTTTCTGGGGAGCATATTTATACTTTTGGGAGTGCTGTCGAAACAATCGAAGTGGAAACGAGAAATGGGGAACGTATGGCCTTTAGTGGATTTAGTTATGAGGTTCCTGTTGTAGCCGCTAGGAAAGTTCAAGAGTATCCGGTAAAGAGTGCTAACTGCGATGTTCATATTGGGGTCTTACATGGAGAACTGACGACTGCACAAGGTCGTTATGCACCATTTTCCATTCCGGAACTGAGAGAAAAAGGCTATGACTATTGGGCGCTTGGACATATTCATACTTGCCAAGAGGTTTCTAGCCAGCCATGTGCGTGGTATAGCGGTACGACTCAAGGAGCGGACCGTAAAGAGAGTGGGCCAAAGGGAGCTCTGCTGGTAGAGATTTTGCCAGGAAATGCTCCAGAAGTTCACTTTATTGAAACGAGTACGATGGATTGGACGGAGGTAGAACTTGCTATCAACGAGACGGCTCGTTTAGAAACTTTACCGTATCTCATCGTAGAGGCATTACCAAATCTATCGAAACGCAGCCTTGTGACACTGCATTTACAAACTCAAGAATCAATCTATTCAAGAGAAGATTTAAAACAACTGACAGAAGTTGTGAATGGGTTATTAGAAGAAAAACGAAGCCTTGTAACCGTGATGGGTATTCGAGAACAAGTTACAAAACCGCTTCGAGGAGCTTCTGGAATTTCTCTTTCAGGAGATGTGGATGCATCCCTCTTTTCTGAAATGGAAATTGCAAAGAGCGGATTTTCGAATCAGTTAATGAACGAATTCCTTCAAAAAGAAGATGTCCAAAAAGAGATTCATGAACGTGCACTTCGCTTATTAGAAGCTCGCTTTTCGGGAAGGGAGGAAGGGTAATGTACATTTCAAAAATCGAAATCGATCATTTTGGAAAATGGGAACATGAGACCTTTACTTTCCATCCGAACTTGCAAGTTGTGCAAGGTCTAAACGAATCTGGAAAGACGACCCTTCGACGCTTTATCGAGCAGATGCTTTTTGATTTTAAACAAAAGAAGAATGGCGTGTATCCTTATCAACCGCTCCATACGAATACGCGTGGCGGACGAATGTGGATTGAAGATGAAGGGCTGGGGGCTCTCATTATTGAGCGTAGTGCCGTTGGTTCGCAGAGGAAACTCGTTCTAAGGAGTGCAGAAACTGGACAAGAGTTACCAGAAACGATGCTGGAACGTGTTCTTCATGAGTTGACGATGAATGAGTATCATTCTCTCTTTGGATTCAATGAAGAGGAATTGCAAAATAATGCGTTTGGAAGCGAAGAGGAAATTCATCGCTTCTTGTATAGTTTGAGCGTTATGGGGCATAAGGGTGCCTATGAGGAGAGTCAGAAGCTCCTTGCCGAGGCGAATAAGTTGTTTCGTCCGCAAGCTAAAAAACTCGAACTCAACGAAAGAATGGACCGACTCGAAGGCTTAACAAATCAATTGGCACAAACTAAAGGCGAAAATGCGCTTTATGAAGGCTATGTAAATAATATCCGAGAGCTTCAAAAAGAAGAAGTGGAATTATCTGAAAAATTACAAGACACAGAATCTAGACTCAATGCCTTAGAGAATAAGCTCGCTCATTTTGATGCCTTAGAAGAATTCCGTGCAATGGAAGGACTACAAGAGTTTCCAAAAGACTACGACCATAGTAAGGCTGTGGAAGCCAGTAATACTTTACGTGCCTTTGAAAAAGAACTCGAACGAACAAAAATCGAGTTAGAGCAAGCAAAAGCGGAAGCAGAAGTACTTGGACAAGCAACAGAGGATTCGTCTCTTGAAGGACTGTACGCGAAGGCTCAAAGTGCTGCGGCTGTTGAAGAGCGTGCCTTTGAATTAGAACGTGAGTTGAAGACACATCCGGGGAATATTGGTGTTCAAAGTGAAGATGCCAAACCATTTACAGAGGCGGAATTAGTGGAATTAGATGGTCTTCAAGGGGAACAAGGACATGCAGGGCAGTTCCAATCATGGCTTCTTATTGGGCTAGTTGGAATCATTGCCATTATCGTAGTTGGATTTTTAACGAACCAAGTAGTGCTAGGTGTTGGGGTTGCTGCAACGCTTGGAATTGGCGGAGGTTTCTTCTTACAGAAAACTGGAAAAATCCTTGCTCCAAAAACGAATGCAGTAGATGAAAAAGTCCAACAGCTCCTTTCAGGGAAAGGAATCGAAGTAACTCTAGACGAAGCAAGACGATTTATTCGAAGAAATGAAGGACGTAGCGTCAATGATTTCTTACAAAAGAAGGCGCAATTTGTTCAATTGGAACAAAGACTAGATGCCTTTAAAGAAGAAAGTAAAGACTTCTGGACTAAAGAACAAATCACGCCTCCAGCTACTGTGGAGCAACAGCTACGCGTTATCCGTGAGACATGGATGGCTTCGCAAAAACGAGTGGCAAAATTAGAACAAATTCAAGAGAGTATCTTAAAGAAAGAACGCCATTTAGCGCAATTGAAACAAGATACAACAGAAGTGCGTGAGGAATTACAAGTTGCCATTTCGCCACTTGGAATCTCAACAGTAGAAGAGTTTAGAACTCAGTTACCAACACTGGACAATCGTGTTGCCTTAGTTCAAAAGAGAGCGTATATTGAAAAGCAAGTCGCACTTTTTACGAATGAAGAAAAAGAAAGCTTAGAACGACAAATGCTTGAAGAGGAAATTCAAGACGAGTCCTTCACGAAGGCGCAGTTGGAAAGTAAACGGAAAGAAGTACGTGACCAATTGGCAAGTACGAAAACAAAGGCAGAACTGCTCGAAGAAGATGACAATGCAGAAGCCCTTCAACTGGAAGCAGACTTTGAGCGATTCGAAGTGCAAGAGTCTATTAAAGATTGGGCAACGCAAGTGTATGCTGCCAAATGGATCTTGAAGCAACTGGAAGAAAAAGTCCCCACAAGAGTGCCATTGATTTTAGATGAGGCGAGTCGTATTTTTAATCGACTTACAATAGGACAATATACGAAGATTCTCTTAACGGATACGCAAGCAAAGGTGCAGCAGGCAAACGGTCAGTGGATGGAAGCTTTCTATCTTTCAAAAGGAGCCTTAGACCAATTGTATGTGGCAATTCGTTTTGCCTTTATTTTCCAATTAGCGAAGAAGATGAAAGTTCCGGTGTTAATCGATGATGGATTCGTCAATTTTGATAGAGAACGCCTATCGATTATGTTAGAATTAATGGAAGAGCTATCACGCGTAACACAAGTTTTTTACTTTACAACGGAAGTTCCGCTTCAGTTACCTAAAGAGAATGTACTGAAGTTAGGGGAAAGAGAAAGAAGGTAAATCATGACAAAAAAATTATATGAATACAATGTGGACGAGAGTTTTGAAATCTGCCTATTGATTAAATCTGCAGATGTGCGCATGGCAAAAAATGGCAATCCGTTTATCGCCTTCACGTTCCAAGATCAATCAGGTCAAATGGACGGAAAATATTGGTCTGCCACGTCAGATGATATTGCAAAATACGTACCAGGAAAAGTAGTAGTTATAAACGGAAAACGCGAAATGTACAATAATTCGCCACAAATAAAAATTGTCAACCTTCGACTTACTGACGCTTCAAAAGGGGAGCCGACATCTGCGAGCCATTTCGTAGAACATGCTCCAATGACGAAGGAAGAAATGGAAGAAGAAGTGAACCAAATCATGTTCGATATTACAAATCCATATTTGCGTCGTATCGTGCATAATATCTTGAAAAAATACCAAGAAGACTTCTTCGAATTTCCAGCAGCGAAACGTCACCACCATGCGTTTGTAGGTGGGCTAAGTTTCCACACAGTATCGATGTTACGCCTTGCTAAAGCCATCGCAACACAATACACCCAAATCAACCGTTCATTATTATATTCTGGTGTGATTTTACATGATATTGGTAAAACGATGGAATTAACAGGTGCAATCGGCACTGAATACACACTTAAAGGGAACCTACTTGGTCACATTGTGATTATGGACGAAGAGATTACAAAATCCTGTGAAGAACTTGATATCGATGAAAATCAAGAAGATGTGCTTTTATTAAAACATCTCGTTTTAGCTCACCACGGCAAACTCGAGTACGGGTCACCAGTACGTCCGCAATTATTAGAAGCAGAAGTATTACACCATATCGACTTGTTAGATGCGACGATTACAATGATGTCAAATGCACTCGATAAGACAGAACCAGGCGCATTCTCAGAGCGCGTATTCGGTTTAGATAACCGCTCGTTTTATAAACCATTATCCCATGAGTAAGAAAAAAAGTTTGAAAGTAAGCGTAAATTGATAAGCCATCAATATTACCAGCAATGCTCCAACCGACATTCATTTAATCGAGGTGTGAAATGAAAACAGTGGGTTCAAAAAAACTATTAAAATTGATTTTACAATTTGCGATAGGCCTTGTATTATTCGGTCTATTATGGATTTTGTTTAGTTTTACTCGTCCAAAATATAATGATGATGCTTTGTTTTCTTATGAAATCATCAATCAATCAGATCAGAATATTGAAGAATTGATTATTGGTGAATATTCTCAGAACGATATTAACTCTCCAGAAGATCGAGTGTATTTAAAAAATCTAGCAGCTAATTCTAAAACAAAAGGAGCAGTAGACATTTCTAAATCAGAAAGAAGTGTTTCTCCATTCTATTTAGACTATGTATATCAAGGAAAAAGGAAAACATTGCTAAAAACGGTATCTGTTGAAACTAGACCCAAAGGACTTCATATCACTATCACTATTAAGGATGTAGATAACGAGGGTTACATGACGGGAACTAGCGAAATCAATTCATTTATTTTTGAAAAACGAGAATTTACTCCAGAAAGTATAAAAAGAGCTGAGGAAGCAACTACTACACCATAATTAGAAAGAAGTTAGATTGTTTTAAGAGGAATTAGGCTAATTTATAGCTTAGTTCCTTTTTTGTATTGAAGTGGG
>CAUVJW010000012.1:0-26115 GCA_963552295.1 uncultured Streptococcus sp.
AAGTCATTTGCGCTTTTACTTGTTCTTTCAAGAAAGCTTTTAATCGTTCCACATCCGCTTCCTTCACTGCAGAAATTTGAATCGAAGGGTAAAGATTTGGTTGGAATTCGCCTTCAATTAAATCTGTCTTATTGTAGACGGTGACCATCGGAATTTCTTGCATTTCCAAGTCATTGACTAAGTCTATTACTGTCTTTTCATGTAGGGAGAACTGCGCATTTGACGCATCCACCACATGAACTAATAAATCAACATCTGCACTTTCTTCGAGTGTTGATTCAAACGCATGAATTAATGTCGTTGGCAACTCTTGAATAAATCCTACCGTATCTGTTAAAGTCACTTCGAAATTCGGGAACAAGTCCACCTGTCTTGTTAATGGATCCAGTGTCGCAAATAATTGGTCCATTTGGTAAGTACCCGCCTGCGTTAATTGATTTAAAATCGTTGACTTCCCAGCATTGGTATATCCGATTAATCCAAGTTGGAATCCATTAGAACTCTTTCTCTTCTCGCGTGAACGTTCACGGTGTTTTTTGATCTGTTCTAGCTGTTCTTCGATATCTTGGATTTGCTTACGAATATAACGTCTATCGGTTTCTAAACGCGTTTCTCCTGGACCACGTGTTCCGATTCCCCCACCTTGACGAGACAAGCCTTCACGTTGTCCAGAAAGACGTGGTAGTAAGTAGTTTAATTGCGCGAGCTGAACTTGAAGTTTCCCTTCTTTAGAGCGAGCACGCATTGCAAAAATATCTAAAATCAATTGCACACGGTCAATGATACGACAGCTAATCGATTCATTGAGATTTTTCACCATCGAACCTGTGAGCGATTGATAGAATACAACAAGGTCCACTTCTAGTTCATCAACAAGATGGCTGATTTCTTCAACTTTCCCTTTTCCAACAAGGGTACGTCCACTAATCGACTCACGCTTTTGGGTCACGGTAGCAACCACTTCACCCATCGCTGTATCAACTAATTGCGCAAGCTCTTGGTTGGCATATGCGAAATCCTCATCTGTTTGCGTCGTTTGCACGCTTACGATTAATACGCGTTCTCTTTGTTCCATTCTATCCCTCCTCTACAAAAGCTGATAGTTCTTCTAATAGTTCTTCTTTATCTTTTGGATTCTCTAATAAATTCACCCAACGAATCTGCGGTAGTCGATTTCTAAACCACGTTAATTGTCGTTTCGCGTATCGTCTTGAATTTTGTTGAATGGTCGCAATAATCGCCTCCCGCGACTGTTCCCCTTCAAAATACGGAATCCATTCCTTATATCCAATTCCACTTATCGATTGGATATCTAGGCCTTTTGATTTTTCATATAAATCTCTTGCTTCTTCTTCAAGACCAGCCTCACACATCAGTTCTACGCGCAAATTAATGCGCTCGTATAGAAGGGCACGATCTGCATTTAATCCAATAATAAACGCATCATAGTGCGGCGTCTTTTGAATTTCTAGGCTTGAAAACTTATTACCGGTAGCATGAATCACTTCTAACGCACGAATCACACGTCTAGGATTATTGACCGAAATTTTAGCAGCTGCCTCATGATCTACTGCATTCAATTCATTCCAAAGCACTTCTGAACCTTTTTCTTCCAGTTCTTTTTCTTTTAGTAAACGATAGTCCGGATCATTCGAACCTTCGCCACTATAATGGAATCCATATAATAATCCTTCAATGTAAAGCCCAGTGCCACCTACGATAATCGGTAGCTTCCCGCGACTCGTAATCTCTGTAATTGCTGCTTCTGCCTTCTCTTTAAAGTCACTTGCAGTAAAAGGTTCATCCCACTCACAAATGTCTAGTAAGTGATGACAAACGCCTTCTTTTTCTTCCTCAGTAACTTTTGCAGTTCCAATATCAAGACCCTTATACACTTGAAGCGAGTCTCCATTTATGATTTCGCCGTTGAAGTGTTTTGCAAGTTCAATACTGAGAGCTGTTTTTCCTACCGCAGTTGGTCCCATGATAATCATAATTTTTGGTAGCTTATCGCTCATAGTTCTCCTTTAATTGTAACGCCTTTTCCGGATAGTCCGTAAAAATAGCTTCAATCTGTAGTTCAAAGCAACGGTTAATGTCTTTATCTTCATTCACGGTCCAAACACGTAAAGGCAACTGATTCTTATTCCATTCAAGCGTCCAATCGAGCAACTTCAAGTCAGGATGATACGATTCTTTTTTAAGCATGGCATCCCCTTTATTTGCCCACTCCTTAGACTCAAAGAGAAGCCCAATTTCTTGAGAAGGATTTGCTTGTTTCAGTTCAACTAGTGTATAAGGATTAAAACTTGAATAGACAATGGCAAATGGCCAATCCTTAGTACTTTGCAGTGCGAGACATTTCTCAACGAGACCTTCATATTGAATAACATCTGTTTTTAACTCAATATTTAATTGAGCATTGAAACCTAGCTCTTTCAGCAATAGGAGTACTTCTTCAAGAGTTGGAATCTTCTCGCCGGCAAATGTCTCATTAAACCAACTCCCTGCATCTAGCTCTTTAATTTCTGCTAGAGTTAAGGCTCTAATTTCTCCAGTTCCATTGGTTGTACGGTCGACTGTTTCATCATGAATCACGACTAAATGCCCATCCTTTGTTAAATGGACATCGAGTTCAATCCCATCACTTCCCACACGCACTGCTTCTTTAAATGAAGCAAGTGTGTTTTCTGGATGAGTCCCTTTACTCCCTCTATGTGCAAAGATTTTTGTCATTTGCGTTCACCTTCTGCTCGTGTATCATTTTCCTGTTTTATTGCGTTTGAAATTTGTAATAATTCTTTTGCATTTTCAAGTGTTAATGCTGTAATCGTCGTACCTGAAAGCATACGTGCGATTTCTTCTGTACGTTCCGCTTCGTCCATCACTTTCAGAATCGTATGCGTACGGTCACCTTCTTCAACTTTCTCAATATGAATATGCGTATCCGCCATGCTCGCCACTTGTGGTAAATGCGTAATACTCAATACTTGAGCGTATTCAGAAATGTAGTGCATTTTAGAAGCAATCGCCTGCGCCACACGTCCGCTAACTCCTGTATCCACTTCATCAAAGATAATCGTTCCAACGAGTTGTTCCTTTGTGAATATGGATTTCATCGCTAATGTAATACGCGACAACTCCCCACCAGAAACAATCTTGCTTAGAGGCTTCAATGGTTCCCCTTTATTCGTTGAAATATAAAACTCAACAAGGTCAATCCCTGTTTCGAGTAAGGCTTCCGAAGTCTTAAATTGGATGGCAAATTGCGCATTCTCCATATAGAGTCCGTGCAATTCGCTCACAATATCTGCTTCTAAACGTTTAGCCACTTCACGACGAATATTTGAAATCTTCTCTGCAATCGCAAAGGCTTCAAGAGTAGCTTGTTTCAACACTTTTTCTGTTTCAGCAATCAATGCTTCTTTATTTTCAATCTTATTCAAAGCGTCTCTTGCTTTATCTTGGAAGGCTAGAATTTCTTCTGCATCATCCCCATATTTACGTTTTAATTGATAGTACACATCGAGACGTTCTTCAATAAAGGCCAAGCGTTCTTCATCAAATTCAGCATTTTCAATTTCATGACGAATCGCACTCGCCGCATCTTGTAATTGATAGTAAGCCTCACTCATTTGTGTAGAGAGTGTCTTGAAGCTTGTTGAAATCGACTCTAGGCTTTCCACTTCACGTGTCGCTTCTCCGATGGCATCGATGCTTGAATATTCTTCCCCTTCAAGAGCAGCAAGAGCTGTTTGAAGCGCCGTTTGGATTTTTTGGAAGTGCGTGAAGTATTCTTTTTCTTCACTTAATTGTTCTTCCTCACCCACATAAATATTGGCTTCTTCGATTTCTTGTAATTGGAATTTCAACATATCTACGCGTTGTGCGTCTTCTTTTTCTGCTGTTTGCAAGGCTCTAAGCTCTTGTTTTGCAGCAACCACTTTGGCGTACGCCTCGTCATATTCGGCTATTAAATCGCCCATTTGATGGTGTGCGAACTCATCTAATAACCCTAAATGTTTCTCTTCATTTAATAATAAGAAGTGCTCATTTTGGCCATGAATATCGATTAAATAAGGTCCGATTTGTTTAAGAAGCGCTACTGTAGCTAACTGTCCATTAATGCGGCAGTTTGATTTTCCATTTTGCAATAATTCACGTTGAATCATTAATTCGTCTTCAACAACTTCAACCCCGAATTCTAGCAGCTTTTCAACAACGGAAGGATCCTCAATTCGGAATACCCCTTGAATCAAGGACTTTTCTTCACCATAACGAATCATTTCGAGTGACGCACGTTCTCCAATCAATAGACCAACTGCATCAATAATAATCGATTTTCCAGCGCCAGTTTCCCCGGTTAAAACCGTCATCCCTTTTTCAAACGTACACTGAACTTCTTCGATAATGGCAAAATTTTTAATGTAAATCTCTTGAATCAAGTTCGTCACCCTTTACTTTTTTAATCGTTGCGCTTCTTTAACCGTCTCACGAGCAAGTTCTTCAAACGAACGAACTTCGCTTGGAGGCGTATTTTTCAAATGCGCTAAAAATTCAATATTCCCACTTCCACCAGTGATTGGTGAATACGTTACTTTTTCGACAGTAAATCCAATTTGTTCACTGAAGCTTAAAATATCCACTAATACATCTTCATGAACTTTTGGATCACTCACAATCCCTTTTTTCCCGATACGCTCACGACCTGCTTCGAATTGCGGTTTAATCAACACGAGAACGTCTCCGCCTTCTTTTAGAATTGGTTTTAATGGCGGTAAAATAAGCTTCAATGAGATAAACGATACGTCAATCGAAGCGACATCTGGTTGCCCTTTTGTGAAATCATCTGGAGTTGCGAAACGAAAATTCATACGCTCCATAACAACAACACGCTCATCTTGACGAAGTTTATAGTCTAATTGGTTATACCCCACATCGAGCGCATAACTTTGTTTGGCACCATTTTGTAAGGCCGCATCTGTAAAGCCACCAGTAGAGGCACCAATATCTAATAAAATCTTCCCATCAACACTGACATCGAATTCTTTTAAGGCTTTTTCTAATTTCAAACCGCCACGAGACACATATTTCAACGGTTCACCTTTAATCATCAATGAACTCGTCACAGGAATTTTCTCCCCTGGTTTGTCGTATCGGTTATGATTCACCGCATCCACAATCTGTCCAGCCATGACAAGTCGTTTTGCTTTTTCTCTGGAATCTGTCAATCCCTGTTGGACGACTAGAATATCCACACGTTCTTTTTCCATTTGTTACTCCTATATTTCTAAATACGTTAAAAATTCAACGAGTAGCGCCTTTGTTTGTTGATTTGCTGGTGTAAACTCAACTTCCTCTAACGTACGCTTACAAGACGCAATTTCATTTAATAAGGCGTCTTTAGCACCTTCTACTCCTAAGAGACTCGGATACGTATTTTTACTTAGTTCTGAATCCTTACCTGTTTCTTTACCGGTTTGCTCACTTGTCCAGCAAACATCTTGTAAGTCATTTTGAATTTGGAATGCTAGTCCAAAGTGAGTCGCATATGAAACAAAAGCTTCTTTCATCTTCGCATCATCGATAAAGAGATTTCCCAGACGAACAGTAGCTAGTAATAACTCTCCTGTTTTCTCACGATGGATTTCTTTCATTTGTTCCAAAGTAATCGTCACTTCTTCACTAGCAATATCTTTCATTTGGCCTGAAATCATGCCACTCATACCAGAAGCTGTTGATAAAATCTTCACGGCTTCTACTAACTGTTCTGCTTCTAAATTAGCATTCGCAGCAACCTCAAAAGCTAATGTGAGTAATGCATCTCCTGCTAAAATCGCTGTTGCTTCGTCGAATGCCTTATGCAGTGTTGGACGACCACGACGCAGGTCATCATCATCCATTCCTGGTAAGTCATCATGAATAAGGGAATACGTATGAATCATCTCTAAGGCACACGCTAAGTCTAACGTTGCTTCATTTGACGAAGTTCCAGCTGAACCAACTGCAAGCGTCAAGAGTGGTCTAATACGTTTCCCACCTGACTGCACAGCATATAGCATCGCTTCTTTTAAGCGTGTATCAGAAGTTCTTTTTTCAATCAGCTGGGTTAAGTGAAGTGCTACGTCTTGTTGAAGTTGTTGAATAACATCCTTCACCATAAGATTATGCCTCTTTTCCTTCTGCATTCACTGTAATCATTGCACGAACGGTTTCTTCGGCTTTTGTCAATGTTTCATTACAAAACTGGCTTAATTCCATGCCTTCTTTGAATTTATCAAGTGCTTCGTCTAAAGGAACATTTCCACTTTCTAATTGGCGCACGATTTGCTCTAAGGCACCCATTGCTTCTTCGAATTTCATTTCTTTTTTAGCCATTATAAACTCTCCTTATTTTTTGCTGTGACAGTAGCATTCACTAAACCATCACTAAGTCTGATTTCAATTGGTTGTTTTTCTTCAATTTGGTCAATAGATTTTACGATATCGCCGTCTTTAAAGACAATTCCGTAACCACGCGTCATAATCTTTAATGGACTGAGTAAATCCAATTTTTCCACTAATTGTTGGAATCTGATTTGCTTATCCTGTAAGTAATTTTGATTGCTATCGACTAATTGCTTATGCAACCATTCGAGTTTTTGCTTTTGTTGAATTAGTAATTGTTCTGGCGACACTAATTGCAGACGGTGCGTAAATTGCATCGACTGTTGTTTGACCAGGTGAAGTCTTTGTTGCATACCTTGCATTAGTTTTAATCGCAATTGGTCGACTTGTTGTGCATAGACTTCATACATTCGCTCTGGTTTTACAAAAATACCTGACTTCTCTAATTTACTTAATAACTCTTTACGGGTATTCAACTGATTGAGCATCGTTGTTTGTAAGCGACCCATTAAGTTTCCAAGTGTTAAATGAATGTCATTTAAGACCGGCGTTGCAAGTTCTGCTGCAGCAGTCGGTGTGGCCGCGCGTTGGTCTGCAGCGAAATCTGTTAATGTCGTATCTGTTTCATGTCCTACACTGGAGATTATGGGTAGTGAGAATGAAGCGACACGTCTAACAACTGGCTCCTCGTTAAAGGCCCATAAATCTTCGATGGAACCTCCACCACGACCAATGATAACCACATCGGCATCCGACTGTTCTACTAAGTCTAAGTTTTTAAGAATACTTGGAACAGCGTGTACTCCTTGCACCACGGTTGGATATAACACGAGTTGCGCGATTGGAAAACGACGTGCAACCGTTGTTTGAATATCTCGGATAACAGCACCTGTATCACTCGTTAGAATCGCAATTTTCTTTGGAAATACAGGAATTGGTTTCTTCGGTCCAGCAAATAACCCTTCTTCCGTTAATTTCTTCTTCAACTGCTCATAGGCTTGGTAAAGAGCCCCGACCCCATCTGGTTCCATGTGCTCGATAATCATTTGGTACTTTCCAGATTTCTCATATACCGTAACGCGCCCAATCACAAGAACCTTCATTCCTTCTTCTGGTTGGAATTGAATTTTCTTGTACGCTCCTTGGAACATCGTTGCTGCGATAATCGCATTTTCATCCTTCAAGTTGAAATACTTATGCACACTATTTTTATTAAAGTTCGAAATTTCTCCCGTCAAATAAACACGGTCTAAGTGCGGATCACGGTCAAATTTAGTTTTAATATACTTCGTCAGCGCACTGACGGTTAAGTATTCTTGTTCCATGTCCTACTCCTTCTTACTTTTTGCATTTTTTACGGTTTGCGCTAGTAACATTGCTATCGTCATTGGGCCTACTCCGCCAGGTACTGGTGTAATCGCACTTGTCTGTGGCGCTACTTCTTCAAAGAGAACGTCTCCACAGAGTTTTCCTGCTTCATTACGGTTAATCCCTACATCGATCACAACGGCTCCTTCTTTCACGAAGTCTTTTGTAATGAGTCCAGCTTTTCCGACTGCACTAATCAAAATATCAGCGCGTTTAGCAACTTTCGCTAAATCTTTAGTACGACTATGGCAAACTGTAACTGTTGCACCATGATTCAATCCTAAAAGTGCCATTGGACGGCCGACTATCGTACTTTGGCCAATAATGACCATCTCTTTCCCAACAAGGTCAATATCATATTCTTTAAAGAACTCCATGATTCCTTGTGGTGTACATGGAACAATCGATTCATCCTTTTGCAGTAACTTCCCTAAGTTCACTGGATGGAACCCGTCCACATCTTTTTCAGGAACAATCGCTTCTAAGACAGCATCAGTATCGATGTGTTTTGGCAGAGGCAATTGCACCAAAATTCCGTGAATGCTTGCGTCATGATTGAGCTTATTCACGTATTCTAATAACTCTTCTTGTGTCGTTTCTTCACTGAGTCGAATCACGTTTGAATGAATGCCTACTTCTGTTGCTGCACGTTCTTTGTTACGCACGTACACTTGGCTAGCTGGGTCTTCTCCAACAAGAATTACTGTTAGTGAAGGTGTGACTCCACTTTTAGAAAGTTGTTCTACTTCCTGTTTTAGTCCTTCTCTTATTTTTCCAGCTAATGCTTTCCCATCTAGAATTTGCGTCATAGAAGTCTCCTTTTTCTTAAAATAATGTTGTTAAATTGATAAAAATAAAATATGTATGGTGAAATTAACAAATGTGTGAATTATCATATATGATAATTTTTTAGTGCATTCAATGGGGTGTGACATGACTTAGGCACGGTGGTTTATTACTGCAAATAATTTATATTGTATTGTCTTATAGATTAACCATTCAATATCATTTGCAATGCCCACGACCCAAATCCTTCGCACTGTGAAGGATTTTGCACGACTCGTCCCGAGTCCCTTGCGGCATATCAGTCCAAGTGGTTCAGTCCTGACCGTTCGCCCTCGTATCCTGTTTTTAGTTGAGCTCGCAATCGCAGAAATGGCGTGCGTTTCCCGAAACATCCGAGGAACGTTTCACGTTCCTTCCGGTGTTCCGGTCCAACGTTCCATTTCTGAGCGCGATTGCTCACATCCTTTAGTTGAGTTCGGGCTCGTAGCTTTCGACCTCACATCCTATAGTTGAGTTCGTAAAGGCATAGGCTCAAGCCTTTCGAGGTTAGTCCGCACGACTGTATACAGTCCTCTGCGGCTAACCTGCGAACCGTCATCGCCTATGACCGCCTTTTCTCGCATCCTATTTTTAGTTGAGCTCGCAATCGCAGAAATGGCGTGCGTTTCCCGAAACATCCGCAGAACGTTTCACGTTCCTTCCGGTGTTCCGGTCCAACGTTCCATTTCTGAACGCGATTGCTCACATCCTTTAAAAAAGAGTCTGAAACTGTTGCTTCAGACTCTTCGTGTAGTAGAATCTTACCCGTTTACTAAGTTTGATAAGATACCATTAATAAATTTCGCTGATTTTTCGTCACTGTAAGTTTTTGCGATTTCAATTGCTTCGTTTAACGCTACAGTTTGTGGAACTTCTAATTCTGGAGAAGTCATTTCGAAAATAGCCACTCGCATGATGATTAAGTCTAAACGGACAATACGGTTTAGCTTCCATCCTTTTAAGTACTTTTCGATTAACGCGTCGATTTTCTCGACATTATTTTGAACTCCTCGCACTAATGCTATGCTGTATGCAATCTCTGGAACTTCGTTAAGTAACTCTTCTTCCGTAATTGCTTCGATAGAATAAGGTGAATCTTCTGAGCATTCCAACGCAAGACTAAGCGCATCTACAATGTGCATTTCAGGCGACACATCTAGTTGGTATAAGGCTTGAATCGCCAATACTCGTAGTGCTCGTCTTTTTAATGGTTTACGACTCACTATTCATCCCCCAATTCAAATAATTCTGCATCCGCATGGTGCACTGGTAAAATTTCTTGAACGTGAACATTCACTTGTGAAATCACTAATTCACAGCTGAATAATAATTGTTCTTTAATTTTGTTTTGCAATAATAGAGCTGTTTTTGGAATTGAAACACCGTAATCTACATTTCCGTAAATATCAATTACGAATGATCCGTTTTCTTCTGTTAAATAAGCTCCTTTAGATAATTGTTTTCCACCAAAAATAGTGTTTAAGAATCCAGGAACTGGATAGAAGCCTTCCACTTGTGCAGCTACAATACCTGCAATACTTTCGATAACTTCAGGAGCAATTTCGATTGCACCTAGTTCTTGATCTTTAGAATATTTTTTGATTTGTTCCATTTTGTAACCTCCCTGTTTGATAGAAAATTACTCATAAAAAGATTTTCCAATTCTCATTTAGTTTACCATGAAACAGCTATTCTCACAACTACCGTCTATTTTAGAGAATAATGAGTTCACGAGGAACTTTTTGAATCACTTCGCCGCCAGTTTCATTGATAATAATGTCGTCTTCGATACGTACACCACCAACACCTGGAAGGTAAATTCCTGGTTCGTTCGTAATCACGTTACCTGGTACAAATGCTTGTGTCGCAATACGAGAAACGTTTGGTGCTTCATGGATTTCAAGACCGATACCATGACCTGTTGAGTGAGTGAAGTATTCACCATAACCACGGCTAGCAATGTAGTCACGAGCAATCTTGTCTAATTCTACCCCTGTTTTACCAGGTCCAGCTGCTTCGCTCACTTTTAATTGAGCTTGTAGGACTACATCGTGAATCTCTTTTAATTGGTCAATTGGTTCACCAACAGCGATTGTTCTAGTCATATCAGATACATAACCATTGTAGTAGCAGCCAAAGTCAAGCGTTACTAGATCTCCAGTTTCAATCACTTTTGCACTCGCAACACCGTGAGGCATTGAAGAACGAACGCCACTTGCGATAATCGTATCAAATGAAACTCCAGTTGCACCAAGGCCTCGCATATAGAAGTCTAATTCATTTGCCACTTGGATTTCAGTTACACCTGGTTTGATGAAATCTAAAATGTGTAGGAATGCAGCATCTGAGATACGGCAAGCTTCACGGATTGTTTGGATTTCACCTTCATCTTTGACTTCACGAATTTTCTCTACAATGTTTTGTGTTGGAATTAATGCTGTATCAAACGCATCTTCGAAGATTTCTAATTGTGAAACTGAAACATGGTCTGCTTCAAATCCAACAAATTTTAAGTTGTTTTCGCGAATGATTTTCTCAAAAGCTGGAACCCAACCTGTCTTATGTTCAATCACATGGAATCCTTTTGCTTGTTGTTGTGCTTGTTGTGTGTAACGTGCATCTGTTACAAAATAAGCATCTGTCAACGTGATTAATGCAAATCCTGTTGTTCCAGTAAAGTTTGCTAAATAACGTAAATTGTATGGGCTATAGACGATAAGTCCATCAATTTCTTGTTCTTTCATGGAATTTCTTACTTTTTCTAAACGTGTCATAATTGTTCCCTCCAATGAAAATGGTAACTCTAGTATAACAAAAAAGAGCCTAACAAAAAAGTCAGGCTCCTTGGAATTTTCATCAAATTCTAATATTGATTAAATCGCTCTAAACGTTGGCTTACAATTTCTTCTTTCGATTTCAATGACCACTCATTTAATTGAACTTCTAATTGTTCTCTCATATCCAAAGCAATCTCTTCGTTTGTCTTTTTCTTTTCTGGAATAATGCGGTCAACAATCTTTTGCGCCATCAAATCATTACTTGTGAATTTCATCAATTCGGCGGCTTGACTGGCTTTTGAACCATCCTTCCACAAGATGGATGCAAATCCTTCTGGAGAAAGAATTGAATACATCGCATATTCCATCATCCAGACTTCATTGGCAACAGCAAGCGCTAATGCACCACCACTTCCGCCTTCACCACAAAGGATGGCAATGATTGGAACTTTCAAGTGGCTCATAATACGAAGATTATCCGCGATGGCTTCACCAATCCCACGTTCTTCTGCAGTTGCCCCGCAGAATGCACCAGCTGTGTTAATAAACGTCACAACAGGACGATTAAACTTCTCAGCTTGTTTCATCAAACGCGCACTCTTACGGTATCCTTCTGGATGGACTTGTCCGAAGTTTGTCTTCAGGTTTTCTTGAAGCGTATGCCCCTTCTCCATCCCAATCACCGTAACAAGTTTGCCGTTTAATGTCGCAATTCCACCTACAAGAGCTTTATCATCGGCATAGTAACGATCACCATGTAATTCAATAAAGTCGTCAAATACGGCGTTAATCCATTCTTTTGTGGTTGGACGTTTCACATCACGTGCCAACGCAACAATTTTCATTGGTTTCATGCATTCGACCCCTTTCCATGAAGGACAAGTAGACGATGAATCATCTTCTTCATTTCTTTACGGTGAACAACCGCATCGATAAATCCTTGTTCAAGAACAGTTTCTGCTTGTTGGAAATCATCTGGAAGTTTTTGGTTCATGGTTTGTTCCACAACACGTTTTCCAGCAAATCCAACGATAGCTTTTGGTTCTGCTAAAATAATGTCGCCTTGCATCGCAAAGCTTGCAGTGACGCCTCCTGTAGTTGGATCCGTCAATACTGTTAAATAGAATAATCCAGCTTGATGGTGTTCTTCCACAGCTCCTGAGATTTTCGCCATTTGCATTAGAGAAAAGATTCCTTCTTGCATTCTGGCACCACCTGAAGCGGTAAAAATCACGACTGGTAATTGGCGTTTGATTCCTTCTTGGAAAGCCTTCGTGATTTTCTCACCAACGACTTGTCCCATTGACCCCATCATAAAGAATGAGTTCATGACACAACAAATAAAGGATTCTTCCCCGATTGTCGCCACACCGACTGTTACAGCTTCATTTTCTTTGGCTACTTTAGAGGCTTTCTCCAATTTCGCTTCATATCCTGGAAAGGCTACATCTACTTTTGGTTTTTCATTCTCAAAGAGTTCTTGGAAAGTATCTACCGTAATGGCTAATCGTTCAGCCGCATTAATTCTAAAATGAGCATCACAGTGCGGACAAACTTTTAAGGATCCTAAGTCTTCTTTGTAGACAATTTTGTCACAAGAAGGACATTTCACCCATTTCCCATCCGGAACTGTAGGTAACTCAGACTGTTCAGATAAGTCTACTTTGGTACGATTAATGGTGATATACGACCGTTTTCTAAACAGACCCATCTAATCACTCCTTTACTAAATCATTCTATTTCTCTTTTGGTTGATTCCAGTGTTTCAAAAATTCAGTTTCAACATACGCAGTAGTATAATCTCCACGTCTGAATGCAGAAGAATCTAATAAATCTTCAACGAATTCTTGGTTCGTATCCACACCTTCTACTACAAGTTCAAAGAGCATCCGTTTCATGCGAAGAATGGCTTCCTCACGAGTCTTACCATGCGCAATCAACTTCGTTAACATTGAATCGTAGAATGGTGGAATTTGATATCCTGTATACAGTGCTGATTCAATACGAACGCCCATACCACCAACAGGTTGGTGTAAGAACGTTACTTTACCTGGAGAAGGACGGAAGCCTTCAAATGGATTTTCAGCGTTTAAACGACATTCAATCGCATGTCCTTGGAAAGTAATATCCTCTTGAGTAAATGGTAACTCTTCTCCTGCAGCAATTTTAATTTGTTGTTGCACAAGATCCACATTCGTAATCATTTCTGTAATAGGATGTTCAACTTGAATACGCGTATTCATTTCCATGAAATAGAAATGTTTTTCTTCATCCACAAGAAACTCAATCGTTCCTGCGTTTTGATAGCCGACTGCTTTAGCAGCACGAACAGCTGCTTCCCCCATTTCTCTTCTGAGTTGAGAAGAAAGAGATGGACTCGGCGCTTCTTCGATAATCTTTTGATTTTTACGTTGAAGTGAACAGTCACGTTCTCCTAGGTGAACCACATTTCCATGTTGGTCGGCTAAAATTTGAATCTCAATATGTTTGGCTGGATAGATAATACGTTCCATGTACACATCGGCATTTCCGAAGGCTTGTAAGGCTTCTTGACGCGCAGTCACAAATTGATGTTCAAATTCTTCAACCGTTTCAACACGACGAATTCCTTTACCACCACCACCAGCAACCGCCTTAATTAAGAGCGGGAAGCCGATACGCTTTGCAAGTTCAATTCCTTCTTCTACGGTTGCGACAACATCATCACTACCAGGAATCACCGGTACGTTTGCTGCAATCATTTGCTTACGTGCTTCTGCTTTATCCCCCATTTGAGAAATCACTTCGCTTGAAGGCCCAATGAAAGTGATATTGCATTCCGCACACATTTTGGCAAATTTGGCATTCTCCGATAAGAATCCAAATCCTGGGTGAATCGCTTGTGCGCCTGTTATAACGGCTGCGCTTAAAATATTTTCAACTTTTAAGTAAGAATCTTTTGAAGCGGCAGGTCCGATACAAACGGCATGATCGGCTAATTGTACATGAAGAGCATCTTTATCCGCTTGGGAATAGACGGCTACCGATTCAATTCCTAACTCGCGACAAGCACGAATAATACGGCAAGCAATCTCTCCACGGTTTGCGATTAGTACTCTATTAAACATAGGCTTAACGTCCAATAATAAAGGTTAATTCAGCTTCTGCGACTTTCTTACCATCGACATAAGCAACGCCTTTACCGATTCCTGCATATTCTTTTAATTTCACGATATCCACTTGAAGTGTTAATACATCTCCTGGAGTTACTTTTTGACGGAATTTAACATTGTTTAATCCACCTAAGTAAGCTGTTTTTCCTTTGAAAGAATCTAATTTCAATAATGGAATTGAACCCGCTTGTGCTAATGCTTCAACGATTAACACACCAGGCATTACAGGTTCACCAGGAAAATGACCTTGGAAGAAGCTTTCGTTAAATGTCACGTTTTTACGTGCCACAACGTGCTCACCTGGTACTAATTCATCCACACGGTCAATAAATAAAATTGGGTAACGGTTAGGAATTAACTCAGCTACGTCAGTTACAGTCATAATGTTCATCTTAATTTCCTCCTAAAATTGGGTTTAGCGAATCGCAAATAGTTTTTGTCCGAAATCAACCATTTGGCCGTTTTCTACAAGGACTTCCACAACTTCACCATTGAAGTCGCTCTTAATTTCGTTCATGATTTTCATTGCTTCGATAATACATACAGTGTCGTTTGAAGTGATTTGTTTACCCACTTGTACAAATGGATCTGCGTCTGGTGAAGATTGTAAGTAAACCACCCCAACGATTGGGCTTGTAATGTATTTTGCATCTGTTGCTACTTGTGGAGCTTCTTGAGCTTCAGCAGAAGGAGAGGCACTCACTGGTGCAACTTCTACTGGGCTTGCCACGTTTGCGACTGGTGCAACGGCATTAGAAACGACTTGAGGATATTCCTCACGTTTACTAAATTGCACTTCGAACTCTTCGTTTGATAAATGAAACTCAGTCATATTTGAATCATTGAACAAAGTCATTAGTTCTTTAATTTCTTCAACATTCATGTATTAATCCTTCCATTTCTTCACGCAGATTACGGCATTATGTCCACCGAAACCTAACGAATTACTAATTGCTACGTCTACTTTTGTAGAAACTCCAACGTTTGGAGTTACGTTTAAGTCACACGCTTCGTCTTGTTCTGTTAAATTAATCGTTGGTGGTACGAAGTCTTCTTCAACTGCTTTCACGCAGGCGATCGCTTCGATAGCACCAGCAGCTCCTAATAAGTGTCCTGTCATTGATTTTGTACTTGAAACATGAACCTTATCGGCAGCTTCTTTTAACGCATAACGAATTGAAGTTGTTTCAGCTGAATCGTTCGCTGGAGTACCAGTACCGTGAGCGTTCACGTAGTCTACTTCACTTGGAGCCACTCCTGCTTCTTCGATAGCTTGTAAGATAGCTTTACCAGCACCGCTTCCATCAGGATTTGGAGCTGTCATATGGTAAGCATCTCCTGTAGCACCATATCCAACAACTTCTGCATAAATTTTAGCGCCACGTTTTTGTGCGTGTTCTAGGCTTTCAAGAACAAGAACCCCTGCTCCTTCACCCATTACGAATCCGCCACGTTTTTTATCAAATGGTAATGAAGCTGCATCTGGATTATCACTGCTTGAAAGGGCCGTTAAAGCTGCGAATCCTGCAATTCCGATTTCACAGATAGAACCTTCAGCACCACCGGCTAAAATAACATCTGAGTATCCATGCTTAATGTTACGGAACGCTTCCCCGATAGCATGTGTTCCTGTTGCACAGGCTGTCACTAATGATGTACATATACCACGAGCTCCGATTTTCATTGAAATATTTCCTGCAACCATGTTTCCGATTGCCATTGGAACGAATAATGGTGCAACACGTGTTGGGCCTTTATCATGCATTTTGATGATTTGACTTTCCATCACTGTTAACCCACCGATACCAGAACCAACCATGACACCAAAGCGGTCGTAGTCTGTGTTTTCTGGAGTAATGCCGCTATCTTCAACGGCTTGGATTGCTGCAGCTAGTCCGTATTGACAGAATAAATCCATACGTTTTGCTTCTTTACGATCCATGTATTTTGTAGCATCGAAGTCTTTTACTTCAGCTGCCACATGAACATCTAAGTCTTTTTTATCAAATTTTGTAATTGGAGCAATTCCGTTCTTACCTTCTTTAAGGCCTTCCCAGAAGCTAGCTACATCATTTCCTAAAGGAGTGATTGCTCCCATTCCTGTAATTACTACTCGATTCATTGTTTTCCTCCTTTAAGAGATTACATGTATAATCCGCCGTTAACGTTTAACACTTGTCCTGTAACGTATTTTGTTTCCGCTAAGAACACACAGGCTTCTGCAATATCTTCTACTGTACCGAAACGACGTAATGGAATTTGTTTTTCCCATTCGTTACGAATCTTTTCAGGTAATGCTTGTGTCATATCTGTATCGATGTATCCAGGAGCAATAGCATTCACTGTAATCCCACGAGAACCGATTTCTTTAGCAACCGATTTTGTTAAACCAATGATTCCGGCTTTACTTGCAGCGTAGTTTGCTTGACCAGCGTTTCCTGTAACTCCAACAATACTTGTAATGTTAATAATGCTTCCTGATTTTTGTTTTACGAAAACTGGAGTCGCAAAACGAATCATATTGAAGTATCCTTTTAAGTTAATATTCATTACATCGTCAAAATCAGATTCACTCATACGCATTAATAAACCATCACGCGTAATTCCAGCGTTATTGACTAACACATCGATGCGTCCAAAACGCTCTTTTACTTCGTTAATAAAGTTTTCAGCTACGTCGAATTTCGAAACGTCTCCAACAAATGTCATTACTTCACCAGGATAAGCATCAAATTGTGCCAGTGTTTCTGCATCAATTTCACGAGTACCGTTTAAAACAACGTTAGCGCCAAGTTTAGCGAATTCTAACGCGATTCCAAGTCCGATACCACGACGACTACCTGTTACAACAACTGTTTTATCTTTAAATTTCATTTCGTTATCCTTTCAGTTCCTTTACTTTTTCAATGGTTTCTGTCACCGCTTTAAGGTTATCTGTGTGGAATAATTGAACAGAAGTACCTTTTGCTTTGGCAATTTGTTTCACCATTTGCGTTAATGTTTTTCCAGGACCTACTTCAATAAAGACATTTACGCCCTCTTGAAGCATCCACTCTACATTTTGTTTCCATTTCACGGCATTTGTAATTTGATCACAGAGAACGTCTTTTGAAGGAATCCCTTCATGTGGTGTGCCTAGCGTATTGCTTAATACAGGGCATTTACTTTCGTGTAACTCTGCCACTTCCATCTCAGGAGCAAAACGAACTTTCGCCTCTTCCATTAATGGTGTATGGAAAGGTCCAGATACCACAAGTGGTACGGCTCTTTTTGCGCCGGCTTCTAGGCATTTTTCACTCGCTACATCTACTGCTTCCGCGTGCCCACCAATCACTAATTGTCCTGGTGTGTTGTAGTTTGAAGGAACTACGAGAGCTTCTGGAGTAGAAACTTCACGGCAAATGTCTTCGATTACATTATCTTCAAGACCGAGAACGGCCACCATTTTCCCTTCGCCTTCTACAACTGCTTCTTGCATATATTGACCACGTTTTGCGACTAAGTTTAGTGCTTCCTTGAAATCAAGGACTCCTGCTTCCACTAAAGCTGAGTATTCACCAAGAGATAATCCCGCAGTCACATCCGGTGTGATTCCTTCTTGTTTTAAGACGCTTGCGATTGCATGTGAAACCGTCAATAACAACGGTTGCGTATATTCTGTTTGATTGATTCGTGCGGCAGGTTCTTCTGAAAGAATGTCAGTCACACGATAGGACAGAACGCTACTTGCTTCTTCAAAGACAGCTTTTGCCACTTCGAAGTTGTCAGCTATTTCTAAGCCCATTTGTGCTTTTTGACTCCCCTGACCTGGAAATAAAAATGCGATTTTCATGAGTTTCCTCCTATTGCGCTGTAAAAAAAATGGTGGAAGTATGCTAAATAAGCATATTTCACCATTCCCTTTTTCATTTAATTAAAAACGTGCAAGTTGTTTTTGGATGACTTCATGAGATTCTGCCATCAATTCTTGGATAATTTCAGAACAGCTTTGTTCTTTTGAAATTAAACCAGCAATTTGACCAGCCATCATTGATCCCATTTGAGTATCCCCTTCAACTACGATTCTACGTAGAGCTCCACGTCCAATATCTTCTAAGCGTTCGAAGTCTGGATTTTCTTTACTAGTTTCCTCTTTCTCAGCTTGTAAGTAGATTTTTGTTAATTTATTACGTAACACACGTACAGGGTGTCCTGTAATTTGTCCTGTAATCACAGTATCGATATCTTTAGCTTTTAATACAGAAGCTTTGAAATTATCGTGCGCAGTACATTCAGTCGCAACAAGGAAACGAGTTCCAAGTTGAACTGCATCGGCACCAAGCATTAAAGCCGCTGCCATTCCGCGTCCGTCACCAATTCCTCCAGCACCGATTACTGGAATATTTACCGCATCAACTACTTGTGGTAAAAGTGCCATGGTAGTAGACTTACCGATATGTCCGCCCGCTTCCATTCCTTCTACAACAACAGCGTCCGCGCCTTCTTTTTCCATTCTTTTCGCTAGAGCAACTGAAGCTACTACTGGAATTACAGTAATTCCTGCTTCTTTAAATTTCGCCATGTATTTGCCAGGGTTACCAGCACCGGTACAAACCACTTTCACGCCAGCCTGACAAACGACATCCACAACTTCATCAACAAATGGACTTAATAGCATAATATTTACACCATATGGTTTATCTGTTAAACGTTCCATCTCCTCGATGAATCCTTTAACGACATCGCCAGGAGCGTGTCCACATGCAACGATTCCTAAACCGCCGGCATTGGACACTGCACTTGCAAGCGCAGGATTTGCAACCCATGCCATCCCTCCTTGGATAATCGGATATTCAATTCCAATCATGTCGCAGATTCTTGATTTCATGTGTTACCATCCCTTTTTAAAATTATTTGTCAGCTAATTGAGCATCAACGTAGTTTACTAAGTCTTGAACTGTTTCTAGTCCTTCTTCAGTATCGATTTTCACATCGAATTCATCTTCGATATCGTTGATGATTTGGAATAAATCTAAGCTGTCTGCGTCTAATTCATCTTTAAGACGAGTTGTTAATTGTACTTCTTCTTCCTCTTTACCTAATTGATCTACGATAATTGCTTGAATTTTTTCAAATGTCATTGTGTTTTCCTCCAATATTTTTATAAATTATAGTGTGATTGTGATACTTCCCCAGGCAAGGCCACCACCAAAACCTGATAAAAGTAATTTGTTTTGTTCCCCGATTTTTAATGTCCCGTTTTCTACGAGTTCATTCAGTAAAATCGGAATACTTGCAGCCGAAGTGTTTCCAACGTGATCAATATTCATTGGGAATTTTTCGATCGGTTGTTTTAATTTCTTAGCCACTTGTTCGACTAAACGACGATTTGCTTGATGTAACAAGTACAAATCAATATCGTCGGCAGTATATCCAGCCTTTTGTAAAGTATCTTGGATATTGACTGGAACAGTTTTGCTGACTAATTCATAAACGCCTCGACCATCCATTGTCATGGTTGAAAGTGTTTGATTTGTCATTCTTTTTCCAGCGACTAACGCCTCAGATTTCTGTCCATCATTTTGTAATGTTTCCGCCAATAAAAATGGCTCTTCATCTTTTTGTAAAAGAACAGCTCCAGCGCCATCTCCAAAGAGAATAGCCGTTGAGCGGTCTTCCCAATCGAGTGAACTGAGCATTGTTTCCGCTCCAATGACGATTCCGTATTTTCTTTGTCCATGTTCTAACATTTTTAATCCTGTAGATAAGGCAAAGACAAATCCGCTACAAGCCGCACTGACATCAAACGCAAATGCATTCGTTGCCCCAATTGCTCCTTGTACTAGGGACGCGCAAGAAGGACTTGCTGCATCAGGTGTCATCGTTGCTACAATGATAAATTCAATGGATTTAGGAGAGATATTACTCTTTTCAATTAAGCGTTTTGCGGCAATTGTCGCCAAATCACTTGTTGTCTGTTCTTTTGCCCAATATCGGGTTTTGATTCCTGTTCTCTTAACGATCCATTCATCAGAAGTATCTACTCGTTTCGCCCAGTCATCGTTTGTAATGACGGACGTTGGGAGATAGGAACTTGTCGCTATCACTTGAACCCCCACAATGTCTACTTCCCTTCTTGATTTGCTTGTACAGCCTCGTGTAAGAAATCATATAAATTATGAAGTCCTTTAACAAGAACTGCCATTTCTTCAGCATTCATTCCCTCGATTGTTTTTAAAACTAACTTTTCGTGGAATTTACGATGAAGACGATAAAGTAAGCGACCTTTCTTGGTCAGACCTAAAATTACAATTCTTCGATCGGTTTCACTCTTCAAACGAACAACATAGCCTTTCTTCACTAAAGCATTAACCGCAACTGTTAGCGTCCCAACTGTTACATTTAATTTATTAGCGACTTCTGTTGTCGTATGTTCGTTATACATTCCAATCGCTTCAATGGCATGCATCTCTTTAATGGATAAATCATTAAATTGGCTTTGCGCCAGCGAAGATTCTTCAATGTCGAGCATTTGATTAAAGACGTCCACCAAATACCCGTTTATGGTCTCTAGAGTTGGTTCCATAAAAGATTTTCTCCTTTTTGTTTGAATATCAAATCATTTGATAATCAAAGTATATAGGAAAGATACTTTGAATGTCAAACCTTTTTTAGTCATTTATTTTGGACTTCAAACTATTTTCAAAATTTAAAAAGCTTACATTCCTTTTAAATTAGGCATTATTGTTTGTAATTTTCATAAAAAGAACAATTTTTAAAAAGATTAAAACACATAAAAAAAGCTAGATAGACTGCTCTATCTAGCTTTCTCATTATTGTTTATATACACATTTACCATTGACGAATGTCGCTTCTACGTTCGTGTTTAACAATTCCACTGCGTCACTTTCAAGAATATTCTTATCTAGAATTACGAAATCTGCTAACGAACCGACTTCTAGTGTGCCAATATCTATACGACTGAGCGCTTTTGCTGCCCCACTCGTATGCGCCTTTAATGCTTCTCCAATTGAAATGCATTGTTCCGGCATTAAGCATGGCACTGGTAGCTGCTCTTTTGTTTGGCGGGCTACCGCATTAAACATCGATTCAAACGGCGTCACATCTAGTACAACTGGCGTGTCTGTTCCAAAACCAAGTGTTGCACCCTCTTCTAAGAAAGATTTGAACGGGAACATATGACGCGCACGTTCTGCACCCACCTCTTCATCTAAAGTCTCATACCCTACTAATAAATGACTTGGTTGCACTGAAACAATTAATGAAGGCTGAGCCGTTAATGGAAGGTCTGTTGGATCCATTACTTCCAAATGCTCAATCGTATTGAATTTATATGGTGCGTCAAACGGAGTCTCTTCTTGCGCCTTTTTGAAGTTTTGAAGCGTTAAGGCAATCGCCTTATCTCCAACCGTATGAATACGCATCGGCCATCCTTCTTTGTTGGCAAGAAGTGTTAGTCGTTCCATCTTCTCTTCTGTTAAGAGTGGTCCACCCACGTCTCCTTCAAAAAATGGCATTGGATATGGCTCTTTCAAATAAGCCGTATGCGAACTGGTCACTCCATCGTAAAATTGCTTCACGCCCCCCATTTGGAGCATGTCAGAGCGGTATGTCTTGTAGAGTTCACGGTTACGTTCCACTTCTTCACGCATCGCTGGAAAGAAGCTCACACGAACAGTCGCAACCTTTTCGACCTTACCGTACAGTTCTGGATACACAATATCATCTGGGCTTTCACCTGTTAAGGCAACATCCCCAACGGCCGTCACACCCATTTGGTTTAAATAAGACATGTAATCTTTTAACGCTTGTTCTTCGTCGTCTTTATATACAGACAAGACTTTTGATAAATAATAGATGGCTTTTGCTTCAAGAAATACTCCTGTAAGTTCGCCGTCTTCTACCACTGCTTCTCCGCCGATGTTTTGCGGAATCGCATCTGACGTTAATTCGAGCACTTCTAACGCTTTGGAATTGAGCCAAATCGTATGAGCATCCCCTGCGATTAAGCAGATAGGAACATCTGTTGAAGCTTTATCTAAGTCTTCTTTCGTTGGTAAGATTTGTTGACCGAAGTCGCTGGCATACCAACCAATTCCGATTTTCCATCCATTATATTCAGGAATTGAACTTGCTTGCTGAACGACTTCCTCAATCGTTGGTCCACCAACTGCTTTCATTTTCCCTAAATGAATTAAGGCAGATAAGTATAAATGCACATGGGCATCAATGAATCCAGGAACGACTAGTTTGTCTCCTGCATCTAGGATTTCTCCTTCAACAGGTGTATTGTAATCGAATCGGCCTACAATGCGACCGTCTTTAATTTCTAAAATCCCACTAACTGCCGTCGTTGAATCTCCAATAAAGAGGTTTTTAGCTTTTAAATAGTAATGCATATTATAACTCCATCTTGAAGTCTAAGAAGGCTTCGTTATATTTTTGAATCCAGTCATTTCCTAGATATTCATAATGTTCTAATGAATTGATAATTTCTTCTGAAGGATAATAGGTTTCATCAGAAGTCACTTCTGGATTCATTAACTCTTTTGCTTTTTCGTTTGGTGTTGAATAACCCACGTATTCGGCATTTCTAGCTGCATTTTCTGGGCGAAGCATGAAGTTGATAAACGCGTAAGCACCATCGATATTTACAGCTGTATGAGCGATTGCGAAATTATCTGTCCAAACCGCACTGCCGTCTTTTGGTAAGATATATTGGACGTTTGGATTTTCTTCTGCAACCGCCGCCGCATCTCCTGAATACCCCATTCCGATTGGAGCTTCTTCGAGTTTCATCATCGTTTTGATTTCTTCATTAAGTACCGCACGAACATTTGGTTTCAATTCTTTTAACTTCACTTCTGCCGCATGTAATTCATTCTCATTCTTCGAATTTAATGAATACCCTAATGATTGAAGCGCCATCCCTAGTGCTTCACGGTTTCCATCTAAAACAAGCACTTTATTTTTGAAATCTTCTTTCCATAAATCATTCCATGTTTGAATGCTTTCTGGATCGATATATTTCGTATTGACCATAATTCCTACTGTTCCCCAGAAATACGGAATCGTATATTGATTTCCTTTATCCACTGGACTATTTAATAAGAACGGAGAAATATTTTCTAGTCCTTTAATCTTTGAATGGTCTAGCTTTTGAAGTAAATTTTGATTCACTAATTTGGTAATACTTGATTCACTTGGAAAGACGATATCATAACGCGTTCCGCCTTGTTTTAGCTTGGCTTCCATCGCATCATTTGAATCAAATGTTTCATAGACAACTTGAATGCCTGTTTCAGCCTCGAATTCCTTAATTAATTCTGGATCGATATAGTTCCCCCAGTTAAATAGGAATAGTTGCTGTTGTTCTCCTGAAGTTTCTACTTCTTCTGTAGATTCTTTTGCTTGAAGCATGTTTTTTACTCCAAATAAAATGGCAACCATTGCAAGAATTGCAACAATTAAAGATACTAGTTTTTTCATTTATGACCCCTTCTCATTAAAAAAACTGCTTTTAATACAGTATGGCACCTAGATTAAAAGCAGTTCTCATTCTTATTTAGATTTTACGTAGTTCTTACCGTTAGCGGCTGGTCCTTCCGATTTTCCAATGAATCCTACCAATACAATGATAGTAATCAAATATGGCGCAATCGTCAAGCCAACTGATGGAATATCTTTAATTACTGGGATGTAGTTTCCGATAACCCCTAAACTTTGAGCGAGTCCAAAGAGTAATGCCGATAGCATGACGCTCACTGAATTCCACTTACCAAAGATCATTGCGGCCATCGCAATGAACCCTTGACCAGCGATCGTTGTTGCTGAGAAGTTCAGTGTAATCGATTGAGCAACGATGGCTCCTCCGATACCTGCCAAGAACCCTGAGATTAATACTCCTGCAAAACGCATATGGTAAACGTTAATTCCTAATGTATCTGCTGCTTGAGGATGTTCCCCAACAGAACGTAATCGTAATCCAAATTTTGTCTTATTCAGGATAACCGAGCAAACAAATGCAAGTCCAACTGCTAAGAACGCTGGTACGAATGTATCTGTGAAGAAGATTTTCCCAATAATTGGAATCGAACTTAACACTGGAATCGTTGTTTTACCAAAGTAGTTCGTAATGATTTCCGTTTGTCCGATTTCATTATACATTAAGCGGCACAGGAACACCGTTAAGGCTGGTGCTAGTAAGTTTAACACCGTCCCAGAAATAATATGGTCGGCACGCAAGTATACTGTTGCGAATGCGTGAATGGATGAATACAACATTCCAGCAACCGCCGCTACAATAAGTGCAACCCATGGCGTCCATGAACCAAATTGTGAAGCAAACGCTAAGTTGAAGACGGCTGAGGCAAAGGCACCGATGACCATTGTTCCTTCAAGCCCGATATTTACAATCCCGCTTCGTTCTGAGAAGATACCCCCTAAAGCTGTTAAAATCAGCGGTGTTGAGTAGATGAGCATGTTCCCGACAACTACTTGTAAAAGTGTTACTAAATCCATTTCTCATTACCCCTTTCTCTTCCCAAATTGAGGGAATTTATCAACAATAACTTCCATTAAGTAGTTCGCACCTACAAAGAAGATGATAAATGCGACTACAATCGATACGACTTCGGTTGGAATCTTTGCTAGTAGTGGCATTGAAATCCCACCGATACGAAGGATGGCAAATACTAATGCAGAGAATAGAATACCGATTGGATTATTCAATCCAAGAAGCGATACTGCCATTCCGTCCCATCCGATACTTGGAAGACTTTCTGAAGCAAATGCATTTTGGAAAGTTCCTAACCCTTCCATCACTCCGCCAAGACCTGCTAAGGCACCAGAGATGACCATTGCGAGAATAATCGTCTTCTTAGCGCTCATACCGGCATATTCAGCAGCGTGTTTGTTTAAACCTACTGTTTTCAATTCAAAACCAGTTGTTGTTTTATTCATAATTAACCATACAATGAAGACTGCCAAAATCGCAATGAAGATACCGCCATGCAACGTCGATTTTCCTGTTAATTGATACAAGAATTGCATTCTTAAGCTAGCTGCTTCTGGAATAGAAGCTGTGATTTCTGATTTCTCTGTTAAGATTTCACGAATCACGTAGTTTACGATATGAAGCGCTGTGTAGTTCAACATAATCGTTACGATGACTTCACTGGCATTAAAGTACGCTTTTAAGTAACCTGCAATCCCTGCCCAGATAGCACCGGCAAGCATCCCCATGAAAATACATAATGGTAAGAGAATGATTTTGGGTAAATCTGGAAGTACTAGACCAGTCGCAACAGATGCAAACCAACCGACTAACGCTTGTCCAGCAACCCCAATATTGAAGAAACCAGCGTAACTTGCAAACGCAAATCCAAGCGCTACAAGAATTAAAGGTGTTGCTTGTCTTAAGGTTTCACCAATATAGAATGGTTTTCCAAGCGAGCCTTTAAGTAATGCGGAATATCCTTTAACAACATCAAAACCGAATACCCACATGATTAGAGCTCCGACTAATAGTCCAAGTACAACTGAAAGGACTGGAATAAGAATCTTTTTGTATTTTGAATTTTTCATCTTATAACGCCTCCTGTTCC
>CAUVJW010000013.1:0-24560 GCA_963552295.1 uncultured Streptococcus sp.
TTAATGCTTAGTCCCACTATTCTTTCAATAAACTGATTCTTTTCGTTTATCCTCCTTAGGCATTTGGATGGAATCCAAAGAAACTCGCAAGCTTCTATTTTTCGAAACACAATGGTTCACCGAATTTTTCTTTATTTTTTGAGCGAAAAACGAGAGGGTCTGGCTTTTGAACGATTAAAATTTGCTTCGTCGACCACCGGACCATCCGAAAAACAGGATACGAGGACGAACGCTCAGGCCAGAATCATTGGACTGATATGCCGCAAAGGACTCGGAACGAGTCGTGCGGACGTTTGAGGAAACGCACGCCATTTCTGCGATGGCGAGCTCAACTAGATGGGATGCTGAAACTTTGGAAACTGCTTAAGGAGTGCTAAAAAGGAAAAGACTCTCGGACGAGTCTTTGTTGGTTTAGATTTAGTTGATTACAGCGATGAGTCCGAGGACGAAGCATATGGTGAGGATGATAAAGGTAACAAGGTCTACTTTGTTCATTTTTTTGTTAATCAAATAAATGCCGATATAGCATGGGATACCGCCGAGAAGCCAGAGAAGGCCAGCGCTTTGTTGAAGCCAGGGGATGGTTTCGGCACTATAAAAGCCGTAATAAGCAACTGCTTCAAGGATTGAACCGCCAATAATGAGGCATAAGCCAGCTTTAAGGTTTTTAAGGAAAAAAATGGCTCTAAGTCCACTCATTATATGGTAGATAGGAAAGAAGTAAACATTAAAACCTAAAGATAATATCATAGAGAATGTAGTAACCATAATGATTTCTCCAAATCCGAAAAATGATGCGAAGGGAAGAGTGTTTGCCTTCGTCTTTATTATAGTGGAAATGAACGAAGAAGACACGTTTGAATGAAGGGGTGCTTGGAACGAGGAGGAAGTAGGGGTATACTAGAGGAAGAATTGATGAAAGAGGAGTTCTGGGTTATGTGGATTGTATTTGCGTTATTGTCAGCAGTGTTTGCGGCGTTGACGTCGATTTTGGCGAAGATTGGGATTGATGGGGTAAACTCGAATTTGGCGACGGCGGTACGCACGGTTGTGGTCGTTGTGATGTCGTGGCTGATGGTTTTTGTGACGAATAATCAGTCTGGGCTGTCTGAAATTAGCAGGAAGAGTTGGATCTTTTTGATTTTATCTGGGATTGCGACGGGGGCTTCGTGGCTTTGTTACTACAAGGCGCTTCAGATGGGGAGTGCAACAGAGGTAGCGGCAGTCGATAAATTGAGTATCGTCTTCACGTTGATACTGGCCTTTTTCTTCTTGCATGATACGTTCACTATGAAGTCACTCATTGGGTGTGCACTGATTGCGACCGGGACAATTATTATGGTGTGGTAGATAGAGAAATAGCGTACGGAATTTTCCGTACGCTATTTTTGATGTTGATTAAACAAACGCCAATCCAAGCGTGAGAAGGACTGCGATGGTGATGCGGATAGCGTGATGTGATTTGTTGATGTTGCCTTTTTCTTTTCCGTTCATGTACGCTCCCACGCAGCAAAGCGTTGCCCCAAGGATCCATGTTAGGAATGGAATTCCAGGTAACACTGCGAGTAATGGGATTGTAGGAAGTGCGATGAGCCCTCCTGCAAAAACGAGGATGTTTCCTGTTGTTTTGTCTCCTTTTAGAAGAGCTGCGCCACCTGCGAGTAGATGGATGAGCGCGAATGTGACGATAAAGAAACTAAGAATAAAGAAGATGATGAATACATAGCCCATATGAGGCCCTCCTTGTTAAGCGATAATCATTAAAAATGTAATAACGAGTGCAACGATGGCACGTGCTTTGTTTGGGTCTTTAATTTTATCTGGAAATGGATTTCTATTGACAAAGCAGACGACAAACTCAAGCATTTGGTTTTCTGTTTTATATGGTTTTTCGTGCTTATTGTTCCAATAGGACGCGTATAACATGACTGCCCAGGCTAACATCCAGAAGATATATCCAGTGACTGATTTTTCGTAAATCAAACGGGCGGAATGAAGTGCCGTGATCCCTCCAATGAATAGTAGGAAGTTGGCGAGTGAATGTTTTTGCGTTCCAATCGTATAGACTCCAACGCTAATGAATGGTAATAGATAAAATAATGCGATGGAATTGATGATAACGTGCATAGAATTCTCCTTTAAGGTTGATAGTAATCAGTATAAATTGCTCCTTGTGTTTTGTCAAAATACGGCGGGTACGGTACACTAAGGGGGACAATGAAAAGGAGTGCCGAGATGAAATTAATACTATCGCCTGCAAAGGAAATGAATTGTGACGCATTAGAGGAACGAGACTGGGAAGTGAGCCCGGCTGCTGCAAAAGTGGTCGAAGCCGTGAGAGAAGTGCCCGAGGAGGAGCTCTCGCGTGTGCTTGGGGTCAAAGGGAAGTTACTCGACGAAAACAAAGCGTTCATCGAAGGGTGGAAGGTGGCCGAAGCAGCGCCTGCCATCGAACTCTACAACGGACTGGCATTTCGCTGGTTGAAGCAAGTAGAGGGATGGAGGGAAGGCTTGGATTATGGAAGCGAGCACGTGCGCATCTTATCTGCGTTATATGGGGCTGTGGCGCCGGATACTTTTGTGAAGCCGTATCGCTTAGATATGTTGAGACCATTGCGCGTGGACGGAAAAAGCTTGAAGGCTTATTGGAAAGCGGAGTGGGCCGAGTTGTTCGAAGAAGGTGAAACGGTGGTGAACTGTGCCAGTGATGAGTTCAGCACATTACTAGACCGCTCGCGTTACAACTGGGTGGACGTGGAATTTTACGAACGCAAAGACGGCAAGTTGAAACAACACTCTACGACGTCGAAAAAAGGGCGTGGGTTGCTAGTGGGGTTTGGCATGCGCGAACAAGTAACAGACGTGAAGCAGCTGGAGGCTTTTAGCGAAGACGGTTTTACGTTTGATGCGGAACTATCCACACCAGAAAAATTGGTATTTGTGAGATAAAAATAGAGGAGTAGGACAAGTGTCTTACTCCTCTTTTGTTTATTTTCTCTCCTGTGCGACATAGGCTTGAATCGCGTCGCAAGCGTATTGTCCAACGCCTTTGCCGTATTTATCCAAGTTCGTTCTGAACTCTTCGTTTTTCGCGTAGCCGAATCCGATGCTTGAGAAGACATCGATGGAGCAGTCGAACGCGTAAGCGCACATGTGTTGGTGGAGTTGTTTTGCTAAGTCCACGTTCACGGCGTCTGTTGATGGTAGGCCTTTTTCGATATTATCTGCGAATGCGAAGAAGATTTTATTGAAGCCGTCCGCTATGATTTCTTCCTTGCCTTTTTGTTTTGCTTCGGCCTCGTTCATCACGGTTTCGCCGTATTTTTCAGTCGCGGCCTGTTTATATTTCTCGTTATCCTTGAAGGTGAACCCTTTGAATTTTTCTTCGGTTGTCATCGTCATTTTCCTTTCCGTAGACGCAATCGTCTTTTCTAATGTGTCGATTAATGTTAGAAGACGGTCTTTTTCTTTCTGCATTAACTTCAACTGATGTTTTAAGTGGAGCAACAGATTATCCTCGTCTTGCTCCATTAGGGACTTAATTTCTTTCAATGAAAATCCCAAATATTTATAGTAGAGAATTGTCTGCAATTGGGAAAGCTCCTCGTCACTGTAGTAGCGATATCCATTTTCCTGTTTCTTCGGGGAAAGCAATCCAATTTCGTCATAGTGATGTAAAGTGCGCACCGATACACCACTGATTTCACTTACTTGCTTGATTAAATACATAACCTCAACTCCTAACATTAGATAGTGTAACCTATTACGTTACGTCAGAGTCAACCCTTTTCTCTTTCTTTTTTTCTTTTTCTTACTATATGAAACGAAGAAGATGACTACACCGCCCGTGCTAAAAAGCAGTTCCCCGCCTTCACAGCACAAGTCCTCATCCTCGTCCATTTAGAAGCACAAAAATACGATTACGGAAATCTTGCGGATTCATCGTAGCTGTAATGGGGGATAGCAACCAATGTGAATTAGGGCGGGTTAGGGACCGTCCTTTACCCGCCCTTTGAAGCTTGGTAGAGCTTGAGACTCAAGGCTCAAGCCGTTGCCCCATTACAGCTATGATGAAACAATCCGCAAGGATTGAAGTAATCGTATTTATATAAGCACCCCATCTAAATGGTCAATCTCATGTTGGATGACTTGCGCCGTGAAGTCGGTGAACGTCCCTGTATGCTTCTTGCCGCTCGGGTCGGTGTACGCTACTTCAATCGTTTGGTAGCGCGTCGTCTTTTTTGTTCCCGTATGGCTCAGACATCCTTCTTCCGTTTCATATGGTCCCTGCTTTTTCGTAATACGCGGGTTCAGCATCACCAAATCCATCGGTCCAATCGCTACAATAATAATGTTCTTCTTCACACCAATCATATTCGCCGCCATCCCTACACAGCGGTCGCGGTTGGCACGAAGCGTATCTTGCAGGTCGCGGACCACTTGCGCATCTGCTTTCGGGTCGGCAACCGTTGATTTTTGGCTCAGGAAGAGCGGGTCTTTCATAATCGTCTTTTGCATGAGTTTTCTCCTTTATAATGACATTCTGAAAAAGATTTTTGCGATTTCTTCAGGGCTTTCCACGCCACCTTTTTGAATCCAGTGGAAGAAAATCGCACTGTTGCTATAGATAAACACTTCTTGCGCGTAATCTTCTGGCAGCGGGTAGACCATCGCGATGTTTTCCTTAATCGGTCCAATTTGCTTGGTTAATTCGAATAGGAAGTCATGAACGAGTTTCGATGTGTAGTTGAATCGGTTCAAGGTCATTGCGTGAATAAAGTCGAAGTCTTCTTTTAAATACTCGAAGATTTTCACGATTCCTGGACAGGCCTCTTCTTTATTTTTTGGATTGCCTTCTTTTAATAGGAGTAAGATATTTTGTAAAATCTCATCGATGAGCTGGTCCATCATATCGAATTTATCGACGTAATGGAGATAGAAGGTTCCGCGATTCACGCCTGCTTCTCTGGCGATATCGCTCACACTAATAGCTTCGAAATCTTTTTTCTCCAGCAGTCTAGTGAGTGCTTCTTTTAAATCGCTTTTCGTTGTGGTTTTCCGTTTTTGTGTCGTCATTGTTTAAACTCTTTTCTTAAATCAACACATTGTTGATTATTGTGTATTGTTTTTTGATTAATTCCATTATATAGTATTTAACGAACATAATCAACACGTTGTTCATTTAACGATGTTTGTAGAAATGAGGGATAGACATGGCTTATATTGAAATGAAGAATAGCTATAAACGTTATCAAGTCGGCGATACAGAGATTGTCGCGAATAATGATGTGAATTTTGAAATTGAAAAAGGCGAGTTAGTCATTATTTTAGGGGCCAGCGGTGCAGGCAAATCAACGGTTCTGAATATTTTAGGAGGCATGGACACGAACGACGACGGGCATGTGTTTGTCGATGGCGTGGACATTTCCGCTTTTGATGAAAAACAACTCACTTACTATAGAAGAGATGATGTTGGCTTCGTCTTCCAATTTTATAATCTAGTACCGAATTTAACGGCGAAGGAAAATGTAGAATTGGCGGCTGAGATTGTAAAAGACGCCCAAGATGCAGAGGAAGCCTTGAAGGCGGTCGGTCTTGGACATCGTATGAATAATTTCCCTTCTCAATTATCGGGTGGGGAACAACAACGGGTATCGATTGCACGTGCGGTTGCCAAAAATCCAAAACTCTTGCTTTGCGATGAGCCAACTGGAGCGCTCGACTACCATACTGGAAAGCAAGTGCTTCAGATTTTACAAGATATGTCACGTAATCAAGGGGCAACCGTTATTATCGTAACGCATAACTCAGCCTTAGCGCCGATTGCCGACCGTGTGATTCATATGCATGACGCTCGCGTGAAATCTATTGAACTCAATCCAAATCCACAAGATATTCAAACGCTTGAATATTAAAAGGGGTGAAGATCGTGACTAAGAAAACATTAAATAAGGATATAAGAAACTCCCTTCGTCAATCGAAAGGGCGCTTCCTATCGATCATGCTCCTTATGATGCTAGGGGCGTTCAGTTTGGTCGGATTGAAAGTGTCTGGCCCAGATATTGAAGATACCTTGAACAGTTATATGGAAACTGCCAACGCTGCAGATTTATTCGTGGTGGCAGGCTATGGGTTGAGTTTGGAAGACCAAGCCGAGATTCAAGAAGAGAACGCCGAAGTGGAGTTTGGCTATTTTGTCGATACGGTGATTAGCGATACGCCTAGTGCGATTCGTGTGTTCTCACAGACGACCGATATTTCAACATTCGAGTTGGTAAGTGGCGCGTTTCCTACAAAATCCAACGAAGTGGCGCTTGCCTCAACGATGGCCGATCAGTATAAGGTTGGCGATACCATTCGATTGACTGAATCTGGAAGTAACACTCTACTCAAAGAGCATGAATTTACCATAACTGGGTTTGTGAACTCCAGCGAGCTCCTGTCTAAGACGACTAAAGGGGTATCGAGTGCGGGGAGCGGGGACCTTAGTGGATTTGCTGTAGTGCCAAAAGAGGCGTTCGATTCTGAAGTTTATACGATTGCCAGACTTCGTTATCCGGATTTGCGCAAATGGAAAACAACGAGCCGTGAGTACGCAGATAAGGTGACGGAGTTGCAACAGGCGCTAGAAGAAAAATTAGCCGACAATGGAGCGGTGCGCTTGGACACGTTGAAGACGACGGCCGATGATAAGATTTCAGAAGGAAAAGAAAAGGTTGCCGATGCCAAATCGCAACTCTCGGACGCCGAGAAGAAATTAGCAGACGGCAAGAGTGAAATCGAAAAGAACGAAAAGACGCTCGCAGACGGGCAAAAAGAAGTCGATAGCAACGAAGCAACGATTGCTTCAGGAGATGCAAAGCTAGACGCGGCGTGGAATCAGTTGGAAGCAAGCCGTGGCCAACTCGAGAGTGCCCGTGTGCAAATCGAACAAGCCGTGGCGACTTTAGCCGAAAAGAAAGAGCAGTTAGAGGATGCTGGGGCCAAATTAAGCCAAGCGGAGGAACAACTTGCTGCAAAGAAAGATGAACTTGCTAGTGGCCAGAAGCAGCTTGAAGCTGGTAAGACGCAATTAGCGCAGGCAAAAGCGCAACTAGAAACGGGGAAGGCAGACCTTGAAGCGAAGAAGACAGCCTTAGCGCAAGGGAAGGCACTACTAGCCAGTGATCCTGATGCGGCTACGGCACAGGGTATTACCGAAGCAAGCCTTCAAGCGATGGAGACGGCTTTAACGCAAGCCGAAGCCAAGCTCACTCAAACAGAACAGGCACTGAATGCCAAAGAACAAGTGCTCACTCAAAAAGAACAAGAGCTTACTGCGGGGCAAACGGCGATTTCAAACGCTGAAGTAGAACTCACAACGAAGAAGCAACAATTGCTCGCAGGGCAAGAAGCGTATCGACAAGGTTTAGCGAAGTATTACGCTAGCTACAGCCAGTACGTGGATGGCCTCGACCAATACCGCGAAGGGGTGGCGGCCTTTGAAGCCAACGCCGGAATGGTTGCAGAAGGGAAGGCAAAACTAGCCGAAGCCAAGAAAACGTTGGCGGATGGTGAAGCCAAACTCGCGGACGCCAAAACGCAGCTAAAAGAAAGCGAAGAAACTTATAACGAGAAGAAAGAAACCGCCGATAAAGATATCCAGAAGGCGGAATCTGAACTCGAAAAGGCAGAAGTGGACGTGTCAAAACTCTCGAAGCCGAAGTACTCTGTCTACACGCGTTCGACGATGCTTGGAAGCGAAGGATTCTTCAATATGAAGGAGACGGCGGAAGGGATTACGTCGGTTGGGAACCTCTTCCCGATTGTGCTTTATGCCGTGGCGGCACTTGTGACGGTAACGACGATGACGCGTTTTGTGAACGAGGAACGGATCAACGCTGGGGTGTTGAAGGCACTTGGCTATGAAACCAAGGACGTGTTGAAGAAGTTTGCCGTGTATGGTTTTACAGCAGGGGTTAGTGGCACAGTCCTTGGAATCTTACTAGGGACGTACGCCTTGCCAAGTGCTTTGGGTGCGACCTTGATGAAGGATACGGTATTGCCAAGTATCCAGTTGAATTTCCATCCAATCATTACCGTGATTGCGATTGTTTGCTCGCTCGTCTGTAGCGTGGTGCCTCCATTATGGATTGCCCGCCGTGAGCTTCATGAGCAAGCTTCGGCCCTTCTCCTACCGAAAGCTCCCGTGGCTGGGTCGAAGATTCTCCTTGAGCGCATTCCGTTCATTTGGAATCGTCTCAGCTTCACGCATAAGGTAACGGCGCGGAATATTTTCCGTTATAAACAACGCATGCTCATGACGATTTTCGGGGTGGCTGGGAGCGTGGCCCTTCTCTTTGCAGGGCGTGGAATTCTCGGGTCTCTTGATGGGATTGCCGATCGCCAGTTCAAGGAAATTATTACGTATGATGCGATTGTTTCAAAAGACACGGTGTTAACGGCCTCAGAAGAACAGGCGCTCCACAACTATTTAAGCTCTTCAAGTGTCACTTCTTATAGCGACGTTTATAGCGAATCGGTGACGCGTGAAGTGCCAGGCGTGGATGATGAGCAGTCTGTTACGGTGCTTGTTGGCAAAGAAGCCAGCATTTCTCCATATCTTCATTTGAATGATGCAAAATCGAAGAAAGCCGTGACGCTTCCTGCAGAGGGCGTGTTGATTTCTGAGAAATTGGCCAAACTCTTAAACGTGAAAGCAGGCGACATCTTTACGCTTCCGAATAAGGACGGTGTGGATGTGACGTTAACGGTCGGAGGTATCGTGGAAATGTACGCTGGGCACTTCGTCGTAATGACACCAGAAGTGTACGCCAAGGCTTATGGAGCAGTGCCGCAAGACAACGCGATTTTCGTACAGTTTAAAGACAAAGACGCTGCTAGCGTACAAAAAGCGGCAGCGGACCTAATGGCCATCGATGGTGTGAAAGCCGTCGTGCAAAACACGTCCATGGTGAGTCGTATCGATACGACTGTTGGTTCGTTGAGTCGTGTCATGATGATTTTAACAGTCGTTTCGATTTTACTAGCGGTTGTTATCCTCTATAACTTAACCAACATCAACGTTGCGGAACGAATTCGCGAGCTCTCGACGATTAAGGTGCTTGGGTTCCTGAATAAAGAAGTGACGATGTATATTTACCGCGAAACGATTTTATTATCGGTCATCGGGATGGGTGTCGGGATTTTATTTGGGCGCATGTTGCATAGGGTGATTATTGAGACGGTGGCACCGGGGTTTGTCATGTTTAATCCCGCTGTCGGATGGTTTGTATATGTGTTGCCATGTGTGATTGTGATTGTCATCTTGGTTGCGCTAGGGTATATGGTGAACCATCTCCTCCAACGCATCGATATGCTAGAAGCCCTCAAGTCTGTGGACTAGGGAAGCTTTGCTTTTGTGACGAACGTCAAAAATCCTTGCGGATATTTCAATTATAGTAGTTAGTCGGGCACCGGATTGAGCCTAGGTCTCAATCCTACCAAGCCTCAAAGAGCCACAGGGCAATCAATTGCCTTGTGGCTCTATTTCGCATTGGTTGCTTTTCCGTACAACTACTATGATTGATCCGCAAGTTTTTCCGTTCGTCACTGCAAAGCTTCCACAGACTTGAAGGCACAGCGTATGATAATTCCCACATCCCAATCAAGTTGACAGATACAAATCCTCCTTTTTTTAAGAGGAGAGCTGTAGATTTTTTTCTTTGCTTCTTTTTATACCACAGACTTGGGGTTCTGCATTTGGAGCAGGGTTCGCATATACTGCAAGGCAACGATATACAAACCGTCCTTTTTAAAGAGAGGGGCGGCTGTGGATTCCGTTCGTCACCGCAAAGCTTCCACAGACTTGAAGGTGTTGCGTATGATAATTCCCATATCCCAATCAAGCTGACAGATTATCAAGCGTATAATCACCTCGAGTTTAGTATAATAAAAGAAGCCATCGATTGATGACTTTCTCAGTGGGCTCCCTATCAGTACCTATCTAGATGTTAGCTTTTCGTCACCCGCTACAGTTGACAGAGAGCCAGAATAGCTACTGTCTTATCTCTTTCTTTACTTAAAGCCTTGATAGACTTGACAAATGGAAGAAAATAACTCTATTAAATAACTATAAATTAATCAGCATCAACGCTGATAGCTTTATACACAATGTATAAAACCCAATTTTGATTCTGCCTCACTTCAATTTTTGCAAAGCCAACATTTTTTAAAATATTATCCAACGCATGAGTTGCAGTATATTCTGGCATATGATAATTTATTTTTTCTTTTTCGCAAGCAATAATTAAAGTGGAGTGGCTAGACATGACCCGATAGATCTCCAGAAAGCCTTTTTTTAAATCATCCCAGAAAATATGTGTTTGAATGGCAAATACAAGGTCAAAGTAGTCATTTTGATAAGGTAGCGCGTCTACATTTCCAATCCTAAGATGAACATCACCATTTTGTATAGCATCTGAATTAATTCGTTTTGCAACTTGATAAGATTCCTTAGAAATGTCAATGCCATGAATTTCAAGATGCTTATTCAAAGCAAGGAGATTTTTGATGGTGCTGCCACCTCCATAGCCGATTTCTAAAACTCGACTATTATCTATAATTGTAGTTTGTTTTATTGTCCAAAGGCTAAGCTTTTTAAAATAGGAAGTCCAAATTTTCGCAATCACCTGGCCTACAATACCACTAGGTTTTTTAGATTGATTAATAAGATATTGAATGAACATTTTAGATACCTCTCCTTTAGGGGGATTTTTGAAAGAATATTAGATAAAATTCAAAATATGTAGATAGTAGTTCTTGTATAGTTGCTAAAATCATGGTCACAAATATATCATTTAACATTTCTTTAGGTAATGTTAAATGATATGATTTTAATTCTTCTGGGTTATTAAAATGCTTTTTATAAATTGTTTATCTTGCGATACATGCCTCAGTTGCAATCTCAGGAAACGAAAAAAGCGATTGATTTGGAAATTTAAAAGCCAGTCTCAAAAATGCGTTAATAATATTTTTCCTAGTTCCTTTAGTCATTTAATAATCTTCATAGAAACTATTATAAACTTTTTTTATGAAAAAATACTACAGTTTGTAGTGGGAGCATTATTTTTTTGAAAATTCTATACAAATAGTAAAAAAAACGGAGCTGTGAGGCTCCGTTTTTTTATTCGAATTCGAGTTGTTTTGGTTTTAGGATAGCGGCGGCGATAGTGAAGAGAAGTGCGCCTATGAAGGTTGGGACAATCCACTCTAGTCCGTATGTGGCTAGTGGGAAGGTGCCAATCCATGTGGCTGTGTCTTCGAGTAGGTTTCCGCCGAGTAATTGAGAGAGAGTATTGATTCCTTGCACGAGGCCGACGATTCCGGCTCCAACTACGGCTCCAAGATACGTCCAATCGTATGGGATGTATTGGTCGAAGGCAGAGAAGAGAATCAAGGCAATCATGATCGGGAAGATAAATGTCAACACTGGAACAGCTAAGTTGATGAGTGAATCCACCCCGACAAGTGAGATGATGAATTCTACTGCTACAGTGACAAGAATCGTTTTCTTGTAGGAGATTTTTCCTTTAGACACTTCTTCGAAATACTGACCGCAAGTGGTTGTCAGTCCAATCGCCGTTGTGAGGCAGGCGAAGCAGACAGCCAGTCCCATTGCGAGTTGTCCCCATGATCCGAGTAAGTTCTTCACGATAGTTGTTAGCATTGCGGCACGTTGCGCAGTTGAATCGATGACAGTGCTCATGCTGGCTCCGCTGTACGCTAGTGTCGAGTACACTAATGCGAGTAAGATGAACGCCACGATTCCAACGCCGAACATCATTCTGAATTGGTCTTTTTTGTTTAAATACCCACGGCGCGTAATATCTTTCATGACCACTCCGGCTAAGAGGGGCGCTCCGAGTACGTCCATGGTTTGATAGCCTTCTTTAAATCCTTGTGCGAAAAGTCCGTTTCCGTTTGTTTGGGCAAATGTTGCATCTGGTTGGATGATAGCGGCCACGAAAATACAGAAGAGAATCACCAGTAGAATTGGCGTTAAGTATTTTCCGATGGCATCCATGACGGAGTTTTCCTGATACGTGATCCAGAGGACAATCCCGAAGAATACGAGCGAAGTAATCCATTGTGGTGCGCTTGGGAAATACGATTGTACGAAGATTTCGTGTGTGGACGCTCCGGTACGTGGAACTGCGAAAATCGGTCCGATTAAAAGAACGCAAATTGCAGCAAGGGCGCTAGCAAAAAGTGGATGAACTCTACGTCCAACATTCAGTGCACTTCCGCCAAGAGCCGCTACCACCATCACGGCAACAACCGATAACAGTGGGTCGCTAATGAGGAAGGCAAGGGTCGCAATTCCCCAGTTTTCTCCAGCTGTTACGCCAAGGTAAGGTGGGAAGATTAAGTTTCCGGCACCGAAGAAGATGGCGAACAGGGCAAATCCTATAATAATCGTATCTAATAATTTCTTTTTCATTGAGTCACAGCCTAACATTAAAAAATGATTAGAAACAGTGTACCATAAACTTCTGTCGAATGCACTAAAAATTAAAACCAAACATTATATTAAATAGTTTATTTATCGTTCGTTTTTAGGTATAATAAATAGTGCAAGAAAACCATTTTAAAGGAGCGTAACTCATAAATGCGTAAAGTTTATTTAAACCACGATGGTGGCGTGGATGATTTAGTATCATTATATTTACTATTAAAAATGGAAGACGTGGAATTAGTAGGTGTCGGCGTAATCGAAGCAGACTGCTATTTATTACCAGCGGTGGAAGCCAGCAAGAAGATTATCCATAAATTCGGATCTGAAAAAGACAAACAATTGAAAGTCGCTTCTTCAGACTCACGCCCTGTGAACCCATTCCCGAAAGAGTGGAGAATGCATGCCTTCACAGTGGACGCACTTCCAATCTTAAACGAACATAAACCAATTACCGTGCAAGATTCACCATTAAAAGCGCACGAAGATTTAATCCGTGCCTTAAAAGAATCTAACGAGAAAGTGGACCTTGTATTCGTAGGACCATTAACAGACTTGGCACGTGCGTTAGACCAAGACCCAACCATCAAAGAAAACATCGGTAAACTGTACTGGATGGGTGGAACTTTCCTTGATATGGGGAACGTGGAAGACCCTGAACACGACGGCACTGCAGAGTGGAACGTGTACTGGGATCCATTTGCGGCAAAACGCGTTTGGGAATCAGGCATCCAAATCGAACTTGTGGCGCTTGAAAGTACAAACATGGTGCCATTATCTCTAGATGTCCGCGACCGCTGGGCAAGAGAACGTGCCATCGAAGGTGTTGACTTCTTAGGTCAATGTTACGCCATCGTTCCGCCGCTCACTCACTACGTAACGAACTCTACTTATTTCCTATGGGACGTATTAACGACTGCTTCATTCGGAAAAGAAGACCTTGTGAAACGTTCTGTTGTGAACAGTGACGTGATTGTTGCCGGTGCTAGCCGTGGCCGTACCGTCAAAGCCGAAAATGGCCGCCCAGTCGACCTTGTCTACCACGTCGATCGCGATGCCTTCTTCGACTACATCACTGATTTAGCGAAAAAATAATACAAATAGCTTCTGGCGCTCTCGAAAGAGAAGCGCCTTTTTTTATGATTAAGTATTATAAATGGCAGAATTTATCTAAAGAAAGGGTTTACAAAACTGTTTTGTAGCATTATACTATGTTGTATAGAACGCAGTACAAAAAAATGTATTTTCAACGTGGGGGTGTCTGTAATGACTTAATTTTTTATATTAGGCTATTGTACAAAAAAATGTATATTGAACGGAGGAGTTAAGATGTTGAAAAATATTAAGAAGCAAATGTTACTAGCTACCGCTGCTCTAAGTATTTTTGGGTTAGCAGGTTGTGCAAATAAAGTCGTTCCTCAAAGTTCTGAAACAACGGTTGTATCTGAAACTAAGGATGGAAATCAATCAAAATCCTTAGAAAAAGCTATTGATGCAGTCGCTTTTTCGTACGTTAAGAGTCAATTAGCAGAAGATAATCCTAAGGCTACACCAGGTGCTCAAGTTGTAGTTTTAAAGGATGGAAAGATGGTCTTCCAAAAGAGTTATGGAGTAATTCAAGCTTTTGATTTTTCGAAGAATCCCGCCGGAAAAATCGAAAAACCATCACCTGTAACTAATGAAACTCTTTTTGATTTAGCATCAGTTACAAAGATTAGTGCAACAACACAAGTGTTTATGCATTTAGTTTATGAAGGAAAAGTCAAATTAGATGATAAAGTTACACAATATTTACCTGAATTTGGTAAGAATGGTAAAGAAGACGTCACAATTGGTCAACTATTAAGCCATACTTCAGGACTTCCTCAATGGAAGGCTATCTACTTATACTCTAATAATAGACAAGATACATTAAAGTATATTGAAGATCAAAAATTAGAGTTTAAACCTGGCGAGTACAAATATAGTGATTTAGGCTTTATGACACTAGCGTTTGTTGCTGAAAAGATTACAGGAGAAGCATTTGATAAATATGTAGCAAAAACTATTTACGAACCTCTTGGATTGAAAAACACTATGTTTAATCCATTAAAAAATGGAGTAGATAAATCACAAATTGCTGTAACTTCATATGGAAATCCGTTTGAAAAAATGATGATTGATGAAGTTAACTTCCCTAAATTTGGATATGACATGTCAGCAGATAAAGAAGCTTTTGATAAGTTTACTGGTTGGAGAACTTATGAACTTCAAGGTGAAGTAAATGATGGAAATGCATTTATGGCTAATGAAGGGATTGCAGGTCATGCTGGATTATTCTCTACAGCAACTGATCTTTCAACTTTATACCAAGTTTTAGTAGATGGTGGAAAACATGGTGATAAAGTTCTCTATGATGAAAAAACAGTTGAACTATTTTTACAAGATGTGTTCAAGACGAGTTATGGTGCAATTCAATCTTATGGATATTTAAAAAATGCGGGTTGGATGAAGCCTTTAGCTGAAGATGCTATTGGACACAATGGTTTTACAGGAACTTACGTGACGATTTCTCCAAAAAATAAAATCGTTGTAATTGTACTGACAAACAAAATGAATAACGGACAACGTGAAAATGGTAATTATAACAATACACACGATTTTGCAGGTGCTGTAAACTACGCTGTTCATAATGAGTTTTTAAATGAATAAAAAGGAGGAAAATGAATGAAGAAAATTGTTGTTGGTGGACAAATAGATAAAGAAGAGGTGAAAGCTTTGGTAATCCAATATGGATTACCAGAGTACACCGTTGATGTAAAAAGCGACTTAGATGCTGCGATGGCTATTAAAACAGGAGCAGCAGATTATTATATTGGAGCTTGTAATACAGGTGGCGGGGGAGCTTTAGCAATGGCTCTAGCGTTACTAGGAAGAGATAACTGTGTAACAGTTTCAATGCCAGGGAAAATTATGCCTGAGGAAGAAATCAGAGAAAGTGTTCGTAGCGGTAAGAAGGCTTTTGGATTTACAGCTCAACATAAAAATGATGTTGTTCCAATTATCATGGATGAATTAAATAAAATTTAAATGAAAATGAGGGGATTAAGATGGATAAAACTTTAGAATTAGTTGTAATCGCTCTGTTGGGAGCTCTTTGTTCGATTCTTGCGAATAAAGGTATTGCAGTGTTTAATGATGGATTGAGACCTATCTTACCAGAATATTTGGAGAAAAAGATTGGTAAAAAAGAATTAGCAGCAACAAGTTTTGCCTTAAGTTTTGGTCTAGTTATTGGTTTTGGTATTCCTGTTTCGATTGGTGCTTCTATCATTTTAGTTCATAGTATTTTGTTAATGACTGATATCATTGGTTCTTGGGCGCCTGAAGGAAAAGTTGGATTAGCAATTTCAGGTGTCTTAGGTGCTTTGTATGGTGTTGGACTTGTTTTAGGTCTTCAAGCTATTGTCGATTTATTTAATATGCTACCTGTGAACTTTATGCCAGCTCTATCTTCTGTAGGTAGCCCTATTGTAGTTGGGTTTAGTATTTTCCCTGCAATTGCAATTGCTAGCCAACATGGATTTAAAAAAGCAGCTATTACTTTAGTTGCTACACTATTAGCGCTATTTGCAGTAAAACAATATGGAACTATTAAGCTTGATGCTGTTACTATCAAATTGAGTGCTGAAGGTATGTCTTTACTTGTTGGTATGATCTTTATGATTGTATTTGCAATGCAAGTCAAAGGAGATGGAAGCAATTCTAACGAAACATTAGTTAGTGTATTCTTAGAACGTGTAAATAGAATTAAGAAAAATTGGATTTGGTTATCTATCACAGGTGGACTTGTATCTGCTTCTACTAGTCTAATGATCCTTGCTGGAGACCCAATTTCATTAAAATTATTGACTGAAGGAAAAATTAGTGAAGCTGCTTTAGCTGCGTTTGCTCGAGGAATTGGATTTATTCCATTAGTGTTCTCAACAGCAATTGTAACAGGAGTTTATAGCCCTGCTGGTGCGACATTTGTATTTGTCGTAGGGATGTTGCTAAATGGTAATCCATTAGTTGCATTTGTTGCCGGTGCTGCATTGATGTTTGTTGAAGTACAATTGTTAGCGTTAGTGGCTAAAGGATTAGATAAATTCCCTGGAATTCGTGAAATGGGTGAACATATTCGTACAGCAATGAATAAAGTTCTTGAAGTGGCTTTATTAGTTGGTGGTGCTATTGCATCTGAAAAAATCGCACCTGGGATTGGATATTTCTGGGTAATCGGATTGCTTCTTCTAAATAGAAAGGCTAAAAGCCCTATTGTTGAACTAGCTATTGGACCAGTTGCAGCAATCAGTTTAGGAATTATTGTTAATATTCTTTACATGATTGGATTATTCACACCAGTTGCTGGATAGGAGATTGTTGATATGACGTTCATAGATGGAATTACTTATATGCACGAACATACGACTATTGATTTATCTAGATTAAAAAATATTGATGATACTAACTTAAATTGCTTTGATGAAACAGTAGAAGAATTTAAAAAATTATATGCTAAAGGGGTTCGTAACATCGTAGATGTTACGAACCTTGATATGAGAAGAAATCCTTTATATGTTCAAAAGGTTGCTGAGCTTAGTAAAATTAATATTATTCAAGCGACAGGATTTTATCAAGATAAATTTTTACCGGAATTCGTGACGGATGCGAGTGTGGAAGAGTTAGCTGATTTAATGCGAAGAGAGATTCTTGAGGGGATTGACGGGACAAATATAAAAGCGCAAATTATCGGTGAAATAGGAACAAGCAAAAATACGATGACTGATAGAGAAAGAAAGGTTTTTCTCGCCTCGTCAATTGTTCACAAAGACTTGGGAGTTCCAATTACCACTCATACAACTCTAGGAACATATGGTCATGAACAAGTCGCTTTCTTTAAAAAAGAGAATGTAGACCTAGATAGAGTCATTATTGGACATGTCGATTTAACGGGTGATGTAAATTATATTCTTAAGATGTTAGATGAAGGTGTCTATGTAGAGTTTGATACTGTGGGTAAAGAGAACTACCAACCGGACTTATTGCGAGTAGAAATGCTCAAAGAAATTGAGCAAAGAGGCTATGAAGACAAGGTATTCTTATCTATGGATATTACGCGGAAGTCAAACCTAGAATATCAAGGTGGAATAGGTTATTCTTATCTATTAGATCGTTTTGTTCCAATGTTACGAGAGGGAGGAGTTTCAGACAAATTCATCCGTAAAATGTTAGTGGAAAATCCTAAACGATTTTTTGTAAGGAGTAAAAGATGAAAAGTTATCCTTTAAAAAGTTTGACAATCGCAGAAGCGCAAGAAATGCAATTCAGGTTAGTAGATGAGATTACAAAAGTCTTTCCTGGAAATGAAATTTTAACTAGGGGAGATTTAGGAGTAGTTAAAGGTCTGAATCAACCTGTGTATACAAGAAATGTTGAAAAGGTTATTGCAAACTTTTTTAACACAGACGAGGCTCTATTAGTTAGAGGTTCAGGAACAAATGCAATAAGACTGGCGTTGCATGTGGGTGTTAATCGTAAGAAAAAAATATTAATTCATGATGCACCTATTTACCCAACAACAAATGTGAGTTTTGAAATGTTAGGCATCACATATGAAAAAGTGGATTTTAACGACTTAGCGGCAGTGAAGGACAAAATTAAAGATGAAGAAATAACGTCAGCATTGGTTCAAGTTACGAGACAACTTCCATCTGATTCATATGAAGCTGAAACAGTTATTAAAACAATTAAAGAGTTGCGCCCTGATATATTTGTGATTACAGATGACAACTACTCTGTTTTTAAAACAGAAAAGATTGGGGTTCAATATGGAGCGGATATTTCTTGTTTTTCAACATTTAAGCTCTTAGGTCCGGAAGGGATAGGTTGTGTAGTAGGCAATTCAGAAGCGCTACAAAGTTTGAAGAAAGAAAACTACTCCGGTGGAGGACAAGTGCAGGGACATGAAGCTCTAGATGTTTTAAAAGGGATGATATATGTTCCGGTTTCTCAAGCAATTTCCGCTAAAGTTGGCGAGGAAGTATGTGAATCGCTAAATCAAGGGGCTTTAGAGGCGGTTAAAGAAGCCTCTATTGTGAATGCTCAATCGAGAGTTTTGATCGTAGAATTAAAAGAACCGATTGCTGAAGCGGTTATTGAGGAAGCAACGAAGTTAGGCGCGTTGCCGTATCCGGTAGGAGCTGAATCTCAATATGAGTTTTGCCCTTTGTTTTATAGAGTTTCCGGCACTTTTAGAAATGCGGATCCAACAGCAGAAAAGCGTTTGATCCGTATTAATCCAAATCGTTCAGGTGCTAAAACTATTATAAGAATATTGAAAGAATCTATAGAAAAAGTGAAAGAGTAAATAAGAGGAAGAGTATGGTAGAGAAGTTTTTAATGAAAAAAGGTCAAGTAGTCAATGCTATTGCATCTGATTTTTTAAAGAAATCGGTAGGAGATAAGGTGCCTAGTATTTCTGAATATCAAGAAGATTTAGAAGTTGCTCGTGGAACCGTTCAAAATGCGATTTCTTATCTAAAAAGTGAGGGGGCCTTTAAATTAATCAGCAAAGGACACCAAGGTTCGTTTATTTCAGAAATTAATTATGAAATATTACAATCTTATGCATTGTCAGAAACGGTACTTGGGACTATGACGTTGCCATACTCTAAACTCTATGAAGGTTTAGCAACCGGAATATACGAAGAATTCCGCAATAACCATATTCCGTTGAATTTAGGTTATATTCGGGGGTCAAAAGAAAGAATTAAAGCAGTTACGAGTAAGTTTTATCGTTTTGCAATTGTTTCTAAATTTGCTGCTAAACAAGCTATTCATAATCGTGAACCATTAGAAATAGCGCTAGACTTCGGGAAAAATAGTTATTTAAGTGAGCACGTTGTTGTCTTTTCTAGTGAAAATACTGATAAGAATATTGAAAGCAAGAAAGTAGCTATTGATTATAATTCAATCGACCAATACCTACTGACAGAAGAGGTAGTAAAAGATAAAAATGTTCAATTAGTTGAAATGCCTGGATTTCAAATCCTAACAGCGCTAAGAAAGGGAATTGTAGACGTTGGTGTTTGGAATTTAGATGAATTAATGGATAAAGATTATTCCGATTTAAGCTATTCTAAATTAAAACACAATCAATGGATTGATGATATGACATCTGCAGTTGTTGTAGTTCATAAAGATGATGATTCACTTAGGGCATTTTTTAATCAAAGTGTAGTCGCGGATAAAATAATTGAGATTCAAAATAAAGTTAAAAATAATGAGATGATTCCTCAATATTAAAAGGGGTGAGTTCATGCTAGAAGAGAAATTAGATGTTCTGGTAGTGGCGGATGTTATAGATGAAGATACAAAAAAATATATATTGAAGGCTAGTGACTTTTTTCAAAATGAAATGAAGATTAATGATGAAACGAAGGTCGAAGTATTTCTTATTCATTTAGCGATGGCTGAATCGAGACGCAGAAAAAATGAAGTGTTGGATGCCAAAATGGAAGAAATCATTCGAAATGAAGTTAATAACCATCATAATTTTGCTGAATGTAAAGAAGTTTGGAGTCGCTTATCAAATTATATCGGTGAAGAAGTTTATTCAGAGAATGAATTAGAGTTTATTTATCTTCATTTATTGAATTTGTTAGAAGGTGACAAAGATGTTTCTTGATCTTGTGAATAGAAGAAATCGTTCTTTAGTCGATTTTGCAGTCAAGCTGCATCAAGATGGTGAAATCCTTCCGGATACTTATGTGATTGATTTAGATGCGGTTATCCAAAATGCAAAATATATGTCTGAAACCGCAAATAAAGAAGATGTTGAGCTTTATTATATGCTTAAACAGATTGGAAGAAATCCGTTTATAGCAAGGACGATTGCTGAAAATACAGATATAAAAAAGGCAGTAGTTGTTGACTATAAAGAAGCGTTAAGGATGATGGAAGAGGGGTTACCTTTAGGGAATGTAGGTCATTTAGTTCAAATTCCTGATGCTTTGTTGGAGAAAATCATTTCGTATGGAACAGATTATATTACGGTGTACTCATTTGAAAAAGTACAGCAGATTATTCGTGTTGCAAATCGATTAAAAAAACCTCAGAAGCTTTTGTTGAAAGTTATTGAGAAAGACGACAATATTTATGATGGCCAATACGGTGGATTTCATCTGTCCGATTTAAATGATGTCATTGCTATTGTTAAGGAGTCTGAATGGGTAGAAATAGGTGGACTAACTTCGTTTCCTTGTTTTTTATTTGATGGTAAAGAAAATATTGTTCCAACAAATAATATGAAAACAGTAGAAAAAGCGAAAGAAATTCTTGAAAAAGAAGGAGTTCAACCAATATTGAATATGCCATCTGCTACTTGCTCAGTGACAATCCCAGAAATTCGAAAATTAGGAGGACACCAAGGAGAACCTGGGCATGCTTTGACAGGAACCACTCCGCTTCATGCTGTGCTGGATCTGCCAGAAATACCGGCTTTAGTATATGTGAGCGAGATTTCTCATAACTTGGATGGTCATTCATATTTTTATGGCGGTGGATATTATAGACGAGGGCATTTTGAAAATATCGAAGTCGTGGATGGAAACAATGTCGTTTTCGATGTAGTTCTTCCTCTGAAAGATGAGAGTATTGATTATTATATTGAGACTAAAAATGAGCATCCAGTTGGAGCGACAGTGGTTGGTTCTTTTAGAACACAGATTTTTGTTACTCGAAGTGATTTAGCTATTGTTTTAGGACTGCAGAGTGGGAAACCACATTTAGTTGGGATTTATGATAGTTTGGGAAATAAAGTGAGAAGGTGAAAAAATGGGAAGATTTATTCTCATTGTTTTAGATAGTTTTGGCGTAGGGGCCATGAATGACTGTGCAGAAGTAAGACCTAGAGATGTTGGAAGTAATACTGCAAAGCATATCATTCAATCAAAACCTGATATAAAAATTCCTACTTTAGAAAAATTAGGACTTATGAATGCTATTGGTGAAGAAGTTGGAGAACATAAATTTTCGGATGTTGCTAATTATGGGACAGCAAATTTAACTCATTATGGAGCAGATTCTTTTTTAGGACATCAAGAAATAATGGGTACTACTCCGAAAGTTCCGTTGATTCAACCGTTTAATGAAAAAATAGATGAAGTTGAAAAGAATCTTCTTAAATACGGCTATAAAGTTAGACGTGTTGGAGAACCTGGTTTACAAATTCTTGTTGTGAATGAAGTGGCAACCGTTGGAGATAACCTAGAGACAGATTACGGACAAGTTTATAACGTTTCAGCTTGCTTAGATTTAATTAGTTTTGAAGAGCTGAGTAAGATTGGACATGTTGTTAGGGATGTTGTTCAGGTATCTCGTGTTATCACTTTTGGAGGCGAACAAATTACGCTAGACAACCTTTTACAAGCTAGGAAAGTGAAGAATGACAAGATAGCGGGTGTTGATGCCCCAGAATCAGGAGTTTATAACCATGGATATCAAGTAGTTCATTTGGGGTATGGAATTGATAAGAATGTTCAGATTCCAACGATTCTGGATAAGAAAGGAATTACAGTTTCTTTCTTAGGTAAGATAGCCGATATCATACAAACAACAAGCACGAGACTTTTCCCAGGTGTCGACTCTGATTATTTGTTTGATTGTTTATTGAAAGAAGTTAAGAGCATAGAAAATGGTTTTATTGCATTAAATATTCAAGAAACCGATTTGGCTGGTCATGCTGAAGATGTTGAAAGATATGCAGACCGGTTAGAAGTGAGCGATAAGCGCATCGCTGAATTACTTCCACTATTAAATGCTGGAGATATTTTAATTGTGATGGCGGACCATGGGAATGATCCGACGATAGGGCATAGTAATCATACGAGAGAAAGAGTTCCATTGATGATATACAGTCCTGGCATCACGGGAAAATATGTTGGAGAACGCGATACTATGGCTGATGTTGCTGCTACTGTTGGAGAATATTTTAATGTGGATTCTCCTCAGCATGGTCATTCCTTCTTGAATAGAATTTTTGGGAAATAGGTTTTGCTATGGAAAAAATACAAAAATATGCGTATAAAACAATGCTTGCAATGAAGAATCCAGTAAAATCAGTAGATATGGTGTATCCATTAGCCTTTGATAAGATCTCTAATGAAGATGGTTATTATTTAGGAGTCAAAAATAGTTTAAGGCTAACTGATGAGATGGAAACAAGATTAAATCAATGTTCGTATTATTTGCATACTAGAGATAAGTCTAGCTTAGGCGGTCGAGCAATTGATATTGATTTAAAGAATCCAATAACGGGTTTGCCTATGACAGGATCTTCTAGCGGAACAGCAATCAATGTTTTCTTAGGAATAAATGATATAGGCATGGGTACAGATGGTGGAGGTTCGGTTTTAGCTCCTGCTATTTCCCTGAATTTATTTTCTTTAATTGATCCTGTGTTGTTTCGAGAAGAACGAAAAAGAGAGAAAGAGAAAATATCAACAGATGGATTTTCGTTTATGCCTTCTATAGGTTTTATCTCTAAAAATCTAAAGTTAGTTCAAGAATTATATTTAAATTTAAGAGGTTTAGAAAGTTCAAATCGAGAAACGAAAATATTGGTTGATGACGAAGAAATCTGTAATTTGCTGAAGGACGAGATTGTTGAAGTTAGCTCGTTTGAAGGGAAATATGATAATGAACGTTTAGCATTGATAGGAACCACAAAAAGATTATTGCAGGAATACGATATCATTGTGAGCAAAGAAGGACCTGTAGATTTAAAAGGGTTTGGAGATACTGTTTTTGGACATTTTGATGATAAAACCAAAGAAATTCAGGTCGCTGCCAATAAAGGCTTTCTCCGAATAGCTAATATGGCAAACTGTTTTGCTTTAACTGTTCCGATCGGTGAATTGTCTACAGCTTATGTGATTTTGTGTGATAGTAATAATGTTTTTGCGATAAGAAAATCTTTTATAATTGCAGAAAGTTTGTATAGAGAAAATGATGAATTATCCGAAAGATACTTTTTGAATTATGAAAATTACTTTATGAATGGATACAGTAACTAATTAAGGGTTAGAGAAAACTACTCTTTTTTTTAACTAACCTATTGACAACCTTCCAAAACAGGAGTATACTACATTCATAGATTAGAATAATTCTAAATAAGAAAGAGGTAATAAATATGTCAAAAGAACAAACAAAACAAGTATTAAATCAATTAGTGGCTGATTTAAGCCAACAATCAGTTATCGTACACCAAGCTCACTGGTACATGCGCGGTGCAACATTCATAACAATGCATCCATTAATGGATGAACACATGGAATTATTAGACGCTCAATTAGATGAAGTTTCAGAACGTTTAATCACATTAGGTGGAGCTCCTTATTCAACATTACGTGAATTTGCCGATAACACTAAGATTGCCGATGCCAAAGGAAACTACAGCGACAGCATGGAAGACCGCATCCGTCATTTATTAGTAGGGTACCGTTACTTAATCGACCTTTACCAAAAAGGTATCGACGTAACAGGTGAAGAAGGCGACGATGTAACACAAGATATCTTCATCGGTGCAAAAGGCGCATTAGAAAAATTAGTTTGGATGCTTACAGCAACAATCAACGAAGCACCAGGATTATAATTCTAAAAACTCCATGGCTGGACAATTTGTCCGGCCTTTTTCTTTTGTCCAAATTCTGAAAATTATCATATATGATAATTACCATATATGATAAATTCACCCACGTAATGTTCCGAAGTGTAACCCCGCCTAATCAGCAGGGGTTAGGAAGCGCACACTCCTTGGAACTCATCCCACCATAACGAAGCTTTTATAAGATGGGCTTAGCATACTTCGCAGCACAGTGATATTTTCAGAAGAACCAAGATAAAAGACCGTAGGCGTTCTGCAAATATCAATTCACTAAACAGAGATTACGAAGAATCATACGGATCCTATAATCGCAGTGGTGGGGAATTGTATCAAATGCGAACTAAAGGGAGTTAGGAATTTATTCCTTACTCCCTTTTTGAG
>CAUVJW010000014.1:0-23195 GCA_963552295.1 uncultured Streptococcus sp.
ATGGCCTCTCAAGTGATTTATTGTTCCAGATGGCCTCATATGAGTCTATTGAGGGTAACTATGAGAAAGCTCTCGAGTATTACATGGAACTTCTAGAACGTGAACAAGAAAATAGTGAAGTGACACTGAATGTGATTCAATGTCTTTTAATCTTGAAACGTGACGAAGAAGCAAAAGATTATGCAAAGAAATGGATTGATTTTGATGAATTGAATGATGAAGCACATCGTATTCTTGGACAAATTGAAATCGCAACAAGAAATCCAAAAGTTGGATTACAAGAATTAAAAGAAGCGGTTGATATTAACAGCGATTCTTTACTTAATGTGACAAGTTATGTTGAGGCTTTAAACGATGAGGAAGAATATGAGGAAAGTATTGCATTCCTTGAAACCTTAGAAACAAAAGAAGATGCAGTGATTCTTTATCTATTTGCGAAAACTTATGAAGCAATGGAAGAGTACAACGAGGCCTTTACATACTATCAAAAAGCCTATGAAGCAGGGGAAAGTTCTGTTGAATTTTTAGAAGATTATATTCGCTTTATGATTGAAGAGGGACGTAAAGATTTAGCTGTACCAGCCTTACAAGAAGCATTGAAGGTAGATCCGTTTAATCCTGAATTTATCCGTTATACATTTATTTTTGAAGAGTAGGAGGGATACTTTGTTTAACCCAAGTTTAGAAACGAAGAAGAAATTTATTTCGTGGTTCATTTCAAATCATTCTTTGAAAAGAAGAGAGTCATTGTGGATTCTGAACTATTTGTTAAACCATGAGTTATTGTTGAAACAAATTCATTTTGTGGAGCATGTAGAAGCTACTCCAAAAGGAATGTTATTTTCAACGATTAAACCCGCTCAAGAATCTTTTCTATTCTATAAAGAAGGAACAAAATTCGATAATCCAGAAGTGGCATTTCACGATATGCGTCTTCATTGGAAAGAAGATTGCTATGTGGAATTAGACTTTCCAAACGCTTATAAAAGTTTGGTGAGTTTTGCTGTATTAGAGAAAAATCCTTACTATTTCTCTGAAGTAGAAGAGATGGAAGTAGTCGACGAGGAATTAGATAGTATTCAAAAAGAAGTGCTGATTTCTCAATTAAAAGCAGAAATCAATGAGGCTCTGGAATCAATGGACTCTCAGCGTTTTATGGAACTAACGAATCGATTAAAGGAGTTAGAAGATGAGTGATTTTAAACGAAAAGTTGATATACAATCGGTACCGCTCTTCGTTAGTGCACTCCCTGTTCTTCAAACGTTAAAAGAAGCCGGACACGAAGCCGTTTTTGTGGGTGGGTCAGTTCGCGACTTAGTTCTTGGAAAAGAAATTTCGGATGTGGATATTGCAACGAGTGCAACTCCTGAAGAAGTGAAAAGTCTCTTTTCTCATACAGTAGATGTGGGAATCGAACACGGTACCGTTCTTGTACTCCATCATCATGATAGCTATGAGGTGACAACATTTCGTACGGAAGGGACGTATCAAGATTTTAGACATCCAGATTCTGTGACCTTTGTCAGAAGCCTGGAAGAAGACTTGATGCGCAGGGATTTTACAATTAATGCTCTTGCTGTAAATGACAAGGAAGGAATTGTCGATTATTTTAACGGGATTGAAGATTTAGAACGTGGCATTATCCGCTGTGTTGGAAATCCTATGGAGCGTTTTAATGAAGATGCCTTACGGATGATGCGTGCAGTTCGGTTTGCAGGGCAATTAGGGTTTTCGATAGAGTCTGAAACATTTAATGCAATTCGAACTTTAAAAGCTAATCTAGAGCGAGTAGCGGTGGAGCGTATGAAAGTGGAGTTTGAGAAGATGATACTGAGTCCACATCGCGCTCTTGCCTTTAAAGCGTTTGTAGAGAGTGAGTTATACCATTCTTGCCCAGATTTTAAAGAGGCCAAAGAGACACTCTTAAAATTAGGAGAATTCCCGTTAGAAAAAATGACGATTACGCAAGCATGGATCTTATTTGCGTACTATGAACGATTAAGTATTCCACAGTTAAGAAAAGTACTGAAAAATTGGAAATCATCGAATGACCAAATTTCTACTATATTAACAGGCTATCAAACATTGCTTGCTCGTCTTGAAAAAGAGTGGGATGCATTCCTTGCCTATGAATGTCCAGAAGTTTTAGCGATTGAAGTAGAGCAGTTGTTACCAGGAATTGGCCATAGCGAACAATTAGTAGAGTTAGAAGAAGTGTATCGACAATTACCGATTCGTTCGATGAAAGACATTCAAATTGATGGATTTGGAGTAAAAGAAGCACTTGGCTTAGAGAAGATGGGGCCTATTATTGGCGAAGTCTTACAAGCTCTTCAAACAGAGATTTTATCTGGTGGATTACCTAATGAAAATGCTGAGATAGTTTCATGGATTAGAAATAATTTCAATGAAAGTAAATAAAGTTTCATTGAAATGAAAAACAATTTATTGAAAGCCATTTAATTTAATATAATTCTTGAATGAAAGGCGTTTCAATGGTATTATCATTTTGTAAGCAATAATTTATTTTAAGGAGTGACCCTATATGAAAAAGGTTATGTCAGGTTTACGTTTTGTATTTAGAAATGGAGAAACATGGACGATTAATCGCCGTTTGATTGGTGACTTATGGATTAAAAAAGTTACAACATCATTTGGACGTATTAACGGTGGAGAATTCCAAGAAATTCACCCATGTGAATCATTACGTATTGAAATCTTCCCTGAAGCAGACCACGTTATGTCAGAAGACATCAACTTAGGTGGTTTAGAATTAGGAATGTTCGAACGCGTTAAAAAATATAGCGATATCGAATTAATGGATATTTTATATGTTGATGGAAATCATCCAAAATCAGATGTAATTGTTGACAAAGATCGTGTTTATTTCCCATACAGCCCAGTAGATGAAGACGGAAATGACAACAAATACCAAAGTTCAGCAATTGGTTCACACGGTAACTTATTCATCGTGATTGACCCAGAAAAATCTGTGGAAGATATCTACCCAGAAATTTAATTGCCAATTGAACCTAGGACATTTGTCCTAGGTTTTTTATTTAGTTTGATTTATTTATTTTATTATATAAGAAGTCTAGTTCTTTTCATGATTTCAAGGTATAATAAACCTATCACAAGTTAAAGGAGAAAGTGTATGAAAGTTTGTTTTATTGCAGCTGAAGCAGCTCCCTTTGTTAAAGTAGGAGGGTTAGGAGACGTTATTGGTTCTCTTCCAAAGGCCCTTCGTGAATTAGGCGTAGATGCACGTGTTATTTTACCTTTGTATTCTAGTATTGACCGCGAACGTTTTGGTTTAAAATACAAAGCATACCAATTTGTTGATTTAGGTTGGAGACATTCGTATTGTGGAATTTTCGAGACTGAAGTGGACGGAGTTCCTTGTTATTTTGTAGATAATGAACAATATTTTAATCGTGACAGTATTTATGGACAAGCAGATGATGGGGAGCGTTTTGCTTTCTTCTCAAAAGCAGCTCTTGAAATCCTACCAGCTCTTGATTTTAAACCAGATGTTGTGAATGTAAACGACTGGCATACAGCACTTTCTGTCATTTACTTAGACGTGTTGAAGAGTCGTGAAGCAGAATTCTATAAAGATATGAAGAGTGTGCTTTCGATTCATAATATCGAATTCCAAGGTCGATTCAACCCATATGAAATGGGAAATCTATTTGGATTAGAAAATAAATATTTTGACGCACTCATTTACAATGGTGACGTGAACTTACTAAAAGGTGCGATTCAATTGGCGGACCGCGTGAATACAGTAAGTGAAACATATGCTCGTGAAATCTTGGACCCTTATTTCTCATATGGACTCGACAAGATTTTAACTGTTGAACAAGGAAAATTAAGAGGAATCTTAAACGGAATTGATGTGGATAAATTCAATCCAAAAACAGATTCAATGATTCCTGTAAATTACGACTTAAAAACATTTGAAGATAAGGTTCAAAATAAATTAGCATTCCAAAAAGAGATGGACTTAGAAGTGAATGCGGATATTCCTTTAATTGGAATGGTAACACGACTTACTCATCAAAAGGGAATTGACTTAATTTTACAAGCAAGCGAAGAAATTCTTAAAACAGGTGCACAATTAGTCATTCTAGGAACAGGGGATGCTCATTATGAGAGTGCCTTACGTTCTCTAGAACATTACAGACATGATCGTGTACGCAGCATTTTATTATTCTCTAATGAAATGTCTGCAAAAATCTATGCGGCTAGTGATTTATTCTTAATGCCTTCTAAGACAGAGCCATGCGGATTATCACAACTGATTTCAATGCGCTACGGAACAGTTCCTGTTGTTCACCGTGTTGGGGGATTACGTGATACAGTTATTCCATTTACAGGAGTAGAAGGAAATGGGTTCACGTTCGAAAGCTTCCAAGCTGGCGATATGATGGATGCGATTTATCGCGCTGTGACATGCTTCTATCAATCACCTGATGAATGGAAACAAATTATCAAGAACAATTTACAAAAAGATGTAAGTTGGGAACAGTCCGCTAAGAAATACTTGGATCTGTACCATGAAGTAGTATAAAAAAGGAGGCTCTTAAATGGTCGAAAAAAGTTTAACAAGTCGTGTAGAAACTTCATTAAAGAATCAATTTGGTGTAACCATCTCAAATGCAAGTAAGAGACAAGTGTACGAAGCGATGATGAGATCTGTTCGTGATATTTTAATGGAAAAGAAATTCAGCTATGAACAAACATTAAAACAAACTCGTCAAAAACGTGCGTACTATATGTCAATGGAATTCCTAGTAGGACGTACACTTCGCAATAACTTATTCAATTTAGGTATGGAAAAGGAAGCAAAAGAGTTCTTGAGCGAAAACAATTTTTCACTCGATGAAATTTACAATATGGAACCAGATCCAGGTTTAGGAAATGGTGGTTTAGGTCGTCTTGCGGCTTGTTACTTAGATGCCTTAACAAGTAATGAATATCCAGTCACAGGTTTTTCAATTCTTTACGAATATGGGATTTTCAAACAAGTGATTACAAACGGTTGGCAACAAGAATTTCCAGATCAATGGTTAGACCTTGGGAAATACGGATTAGTATATCGTAATGATGAAGAAGTTGAAGTGCGTTTTGGTGGGGAATTAGAGCAAGTGATGACAGAAACTGGCTTAAAAGTGAACCACAAAAACTATACTTCAATCCAAGCAGAACCATATGATTTATTAATCTCTGGTTATGATGCTTCAGCTGTAAACACATTACGTTTATGGGAAGCAAAAGCAAAAACTGGTTTCAATATGAAACTATTCGAACGTGGCGAATATTCTAAATCATCAGAAGCAGAAGCAATTGCGTCTTCTATTTCGAAGTTATTATATCCAGCCGATGTAACAAACGAAGGTAAAGAGTTACGTATTAAACAACAATACTTCTTTATTAGTGCTTCATTACAACAATTAGTGAAAAACCATTACCGTGAATTTGGTACATTAGAGAACTTCTCAGAACATGTAGCGCTTCATATTAATGATACGCACCCTGCAATGGGCGTTGCTGAATTAATGCGCTTATTAGTGGATGAGTATGGCTATGGATGGGACAAAGCGTGGGAAATCACGACGAAGACATTTGCGTATACAAACCACACTATCATGGCAGAAGCATTGGAAAAATGGCCAGTATCCTTATTCCAACCAATTCTTCCACGTATCTACTCAATTATTGAAGAAATTAATAGACGATTCTGCTTATGGGTCATGGAACAAGGAAAACAATATACATTACGTGATACAGCGATTATTTATGACGACATGATTAAGATGGCAAATCTTTCTATCGTAGGTAGTCATTATGTAAACGGGGTATCAAAACTGCATAGTGATATTCTTGTTCGTGATACGTTTAAAGCCTTTAACGATTTATATCCTGGTAAATTCGGTAATGTGACAAACGGGATTGCGCACCGCCGTTGGTTAGGTCAAGCAAACCCAGAACTTGCTACTTACTTAGAAAATTTAATCGGAGATGACTTCATTAAAGACCTCTCTGGCATTTCTAAATTGAATGCCTATAAAGATGATGAGAAAGTACTAAAAGACTTACAAGCCATTAAATTAACGAAGAAAGAGCAACTGGCGACTTACATCAAAGAAACTCTTGCGATTTCAGTAAATCCTCATTCAATCTTTGACGTACAAGTGAAGAGATTACATGAATACAAACGCCAATTATTAAATGCGTTACACATTGTATATCTTTATCATGAAATTAAATACAATGGATTACGTCCAACTCCACGTACATTCATTTTCGCTGCGAAGGCTTCTTCAGGATACCAAATGGCGAAAAACATTATTAAATTCATCCACTCAATTTCTCAAATGATTGAAAGTGACGAATTAGTACGTGAATATATTAAAGTAGTATTCATTCCAGACTACAAAGTGACTCTAGCAGAAATTATCTTGCCAGCTGCAGATGTGAGTGAACAAATTTCTCAAGCGGGTAAAGAGGCGAGTGGTACTGGTAACATGAAACTGATGTTAAATGGTGCAGTGACTCTTGGTACAATGGACGGAGCAAACGTTGAAATTTACGAAGCTGTAGGAGAAGACAATATTGTCATCTTCGGTTTAGAAACAGAGGAAGTAGAAGCGTTATATGCAAAAGGATACAAACCTTGGGAATACTACAATAATTCACCTAAGATTAAGACCGTTCTTGATTTCATCCGTACAATGACAGTTGGTGGTATGAACTTCAACTTCATCGTGGATTACTTATTAACTCAAGATCATTATATGTGTCTTGCTGATTTTGACAGCTATGTCGAAGCGCAAGAACGCATTGAAAAAGACTTTAATGATTCATCTAAATGGATGAAGATGAGCCTCGCAAATATTGCAAATGCAGGTATCTTCTCAGCTGACCGTTCAGTTAAAGAGTATGCAAAAGACATTTGGCACATCAAACCTGTTCAAGGTTAAACCAATAAAAAAAGAGATTCTCACAAGTTAGGTATGCCTCACAGTGAGAATCTTTTTTTGTGGATTAAATTTTATATGCTGCAAAGCCAAATGCAGGAACAAGAAGTCCATTTGGATGGTTTCTTATTTGGTGACTTGCAAAAATTTGTTTTCCATGAAGACCTTCAATGTATTCCGTATGTTCATTCATATTCACGGCACATAGGAGAGAGCCACGTTGGTACACAAGGCATCCATTGTTTTCGTAAATGACATGGAAATCTCCCTTGAAGTCTTCTTTGTTTTCTGTTCTAAAAGCTGTTAATGCTTTATAATGCTCGAAGATTTCTTCGTTGATTTTTTTCTTGCTGAATGTCTTACGGTTATACGGATCGCGGAATCCTTGCATCCCAATTTCATCTCCGTAATAAATCGAAGGAACACCTGGTAGAGTAAATTGAATGAAACTTGCGATTTTTAGTTTTTGAATCGCATCTTCAAGTTCAGTTCCAGTTAATTCAAGTGTTGGGCGCTCATGAAGTGGAACAGCTTCCGTATCCCCAAAGCCAATTTTTGTAATAATACGTTCCGTATCGTGACTATCTAGTAAGTTCATTAGAACGTCTAGAGCAGGTTTTGGATAATGATCAATGATTTCTTCAATGGCATAGCGTAAAGCGTGTGAGTTCTTTGTTTGAACAAAATTGATAATCGCATCTTTCCAAGGGTAGTTCATCACGCTGTCCAGTTGTTTTCCTAAGAAATAACGGCGGCGATGGTCATAAGCAAATTTCGTAGTCGCATCTTCCCAAACTTCACCAATAATGAGGGCATTTGGGTCTGTTTGTTTAACAGTTACTCGTAATGCGTCTAAGAACTCGTCAGGAAATTCATCCGCAACGTCTAAACGCCAGCCACCAATCCCAAGATGTTGCCAGAAGGGTAAGACACCGGTTTTTGGATCATTGATAAATTTCATATAGGAAGGTTCCAATTTATTCACCGTTGGAAGGTTTGTAAAGCCCCACCAAGAGTGATACGTATCTGGAAACTCCATAAAGCTAAACCAAGGATAGTATGGAGACTCAGTTGAGTTATAGGCACCTACGCTATCATAATGACCTTGTTTGTTGAAATAAATACTGTCATCACCAGTGTGACTAAATACACCGTCTAGAATAATTTCAATTCCATTTTTTCTGAATTTCGCACATAGTTTTTTAAAGTCTTCATTCGTTCCTAAATATGGATCCGCATTGAAATAATCCGCAGTGGAGTAGCGGTGGTTATCTGGACTTTCCATAATTGGATTTAAGTAAATACAATTTACATTTAAGACTTTGAAGTGTTCGAGTTCTTCTTCGATTCCCTTTAAATTCCCAAGATAGAAATCCTGGGCTTTGTAATTTTCATGTGTGATACTTGATTGAGGCAATTCGTCCCACTCATCATGACGGTAACGAATCTCTTCATTGGCTGCTTTTTTCGCTTTATATTTCTCGCTTCTCTTAAAACGGTCTGGGAAGATTTGATACATAATTCCACCCTTAAACCATTCCGGAGTCGTGAATTGTTCTTCATAAACCGTTAATTGCCAGCTATTAATCTCATGATAGTTTAGAACAGGAACCGCATGGAATTCATGGTTGCTAAGGAAGTAAGTACCGATTTCAGAACGAACTTCAAAATAGTAGAAATATAGTCCTGAATGTAACGGTGAAATTTCAAATGAGAATAAAGTCGCATCTGCTTCAATTGTAGAACGACTTGGATGATAGATGCTTGTTGTTTGCGTTAAATCTTCTTTTAGTACTAATTGGATAGAAGAGAGGTGAGTCTCTTTCGTAACTTTAACTTGTATAAAAATAGTTTGGTTATCCGTCACTGCTCCTGAAGGATACTTATTTTTTAGTGAGTGATAGAAAATCATAATAGGCCCCTTTTTTTGTCAATCTATGTTCATTGTAATATAAAGTAGTGAAAAGTGATACCAAAACGGGTTTCATGAAAAGTACAGAGAATTAAACAAAAATTTTTAAGAAAATTCATGAAACCCACTGTGAAAATTTAAGAAATATGTTATAATTTAAACGAGAGAAATGTTTCAAAATCAACCTTCTCTAATTTTTTATCCCAACTATGAAAACGCTTATTTTATTTTTGTGAGCGAATGCGTAAAGGAGTGATGGCTTAGTGCAACAACTAGCAGAATATTTATTTCATGAAGGAAGGAATTTTCATAGTTATGATTTCCTTGGAAGTTTCTTAGGTGACAACGAATGTACATTCCGCGTGTGGGCTCCAAACGCAAAAGAAGTCTATGTAACGGGGGATTTCTGTGAATGGAGACCAACTGATTACAAGATGGAGCGTATTAATCAAAATGGGATTTATGAAATCACAATTCCAAATGTAAAAGAGTACGATGCTTATAAATATGTGATTGTTCCGCATCATGGAGATTGGTTATGGAAAGCAGATCCATATGCACGCCATGCTGAAACAAGACCGAAAACAGCATCTAAAGTATACGATTTCCCTGAATTCCAATGGTCAGACGAAAAGTGGATGAAACAAAGAACCGTCCCTTATCAACTACCGTTAAACATTTATGAAGTTGAGCTAGGTTCCTTCAAGAAGAAGGAGAATGGCAATCCCTATTCTTATCGCGAATTAGTGGATATATTAATTCCTTATGTGAAAGAGATGAACTACACGCATATTGAATTATTGCCAATTACGGAATATCCATACGATAAGTCATGGGGATATCAAGTGACAGGATTTTTCGCAGCAACTTCAAGATTTGGAACTCCAGAAGACTTTATGTATTTTGTGGATGAATGTCATAGGGCAGGTATCGGAATTATCTTAGACTGGGTACCAGGGCATTTTACAAAAGACGCTTTTGGGTTATATGAATTCGATGGCACACCTTGCTATGAATATGGCGACCCTCGTATCCAAGAACATAAAGGATGGGGAACGAGAGCGTTTGATTACGGCAAGACAGAAGTTGTTTCATTCTTGTATTCAAGTGCAGTATTCTGGCTTGAAAAATTCCACATCGACGGACTTCGCGTGGATGCTGTAAGTTCAATGTTGTTCTATAACTATTGCAGAAGTGAAGAAGAATCAGCTCGTAATATTTACGGAGGATTTGAAAACCTAGAAGCGATTCGATTTATTCAATCTCTGAATGATTATGTACGTAATGAATATCCAGGTGTCATGATGATTGCTGAAGAGTCTACTGCTTTCGCTGGGGTTACCAAACCAGTAGAAGAAGGAGGACTTGGATTCCACTTTAAATGGAATATGGGTTGGATGAATGACTCTCTAGATTACTTAGAGAAAGATCCATTATTTAGAGGTGGCATCCATAATCAATTTACGTTCTCTATGATGTACGCCTTCTCTGAAAACTATATTTTACCGATTTCTCATGATGAAGTCGTTCACGGGAAGAAATCGTTACTAGATAAAGCGTCTGTTTCTTATGAAGACAAGTTTTCTAACTATCGAGCTTTCATGGGCTATATGATGGCTCACCCTGGTAAGAAATTAAACTTCATGGGAAATGAAATTCCACAAATGATTGAGTGGAATGAAGAACGTGAATTAGATTGGTTCTTACTCAAATATCCTATTCATGATGCGACTCATCGCTATGTGAAAGATTTAAACGCCTTCTATAAGAAGCATTCAGAACTGTGGCAACTTGACGGAGGCTGGACAGGATTTAGATGGCATGAGGTGGAAGATGTTTGGAATAACTGCTTCGTCTTCTCAAGAATGAATTCTAAAGGAGATTCAGTCATTGTTATCTCAAACTTCTCAGGGAACCACATTAAGAATTACGAAATTGGCGTTTCAAAATGGGGAAGCTATAAAGTTGCTCTCAACTCTGACGCTAAAAAGTATAACGGATCTGGAGTGGTGAATCGTGGACTTCATACAGTTACGAAACCACATAAAGGGTTTGATTATACACTCGCGGTGAATGTACCACCGTTTTCTACACTGTATATCATTAACAATCAATAATCGGGGGTTGAACGTATGGCAAGAAAGCAAGAAATCGTAGCAATGCTACTCGCAGGCGGACAAGGAACTCGCTTGCAAGTACTAACAAAGGATATGGCGAAACCAGCTGTTCCTTTTGGTGGGAAGTATCGTATCATCGATTTTCCTCTCTCAAACTGCGCAAATTCAGGGATTTCTACTGTTGGGGTGTTAACTCAGTTTATGCCTCTTGAGTTGAACTCTTACATGGGGAATGGGAACCCTTGGGACTTAGACCGTGTAGACGGAGGGTTAACAATTCTTCCTCCATATACAGCTGGAAAAACAGGGGAATGGTATAAAGGGACTGCCAATGCTATTTATCAAAATATTAAGTATATCGAGCAGTATGATCCAGAGTACGTATTAATCTTATCTGGAGACCACATTTATAAAATGAACTACAACAAGATGCTTGAATTCCATAAAGAGAAAAAAGCAGACTTGACGGTTGCTCATATTAATATCCCACTAGAAGAAGCAAGTCGTTTCGGTATTTTAAATACGGATGATGATTTACGCATCGTAGAATTTTTGGAAAAACCTGAACATCCGGTTTCAACAAAAGCGTCGATGGGGATTTACATCTTTAACTGGAAAGTACTTAAAGAGTATTTAATTCGTGATGAAGAAAATCCAGAAAGTGAAAAAGACTTCGGTAAAAACATTATTCCAATGTTACTTGAAGAAGACCGTCGTATTTACGCTTACCCATTTGCAGGATATTGGAAAGACGTAGGTACTATCGAAAGTCTATGGGAAGCAAACATGGACTTAATCAAACGAAAAGAAGACTTTAATATTTCTGATAAAACTTGGAAGATTTACTATCGCCACGAAGGCAGACTTCCTCAATATATCGGAGAGAGCGCCGAAGTGACTGAATCAATGATTTCAGATGGAACAATTGTACTAGGAAAAGTCCATGAATCAATTGTATCGTCTGGAGTATCGATTGCTCAAAATTCTAAAGTCCTTGGAAGTATCATCATGCAGAATGCGGTCATTGAAGAGGGCGCAACAGTTGTGAACTCAATTATTGCAGAAGGCACGGTTGTAAAAAGCGGTGTGACTGTAGGCCATGAAGAAATTGAACTTGGTAAAGATATGATTACCGTTATCGGCAATTTCGAAGTGGTAGAAGAAGATACGAAAGTTGGAGGAAATTAATATGATCAAAGCGTTTTGTGTATTGTTTGCAGATAATTATAGAAATGACGACCTTCAAGGGTTAGTCAGAAATCGTACGGCAGCCGCTTTACCAGTAATTTCTCGTTATCGTATGGTGGACTTTATGCTATCTTCTCTTGTACATGCAGATATCGATAATATTGCACTATTAACGAATCATAATTACAAATCATTACTCGATCATGTAGCTTCAGGAAAAGATTGGGACTTGAACCGTAAACACCGTGGTTTGAAGATTATTACTCCGATGTCAAACTACTTATCAACACGTATCCCACAAAATAAAATCGAAGCGTTAGCCAATACAATGGTATATACGCAAGATCTTGATGAAGAGTTTGTTATTTTAGCCGATACAAATATTATCGGGAAAATTGATTTCAAAGAAATGTTCCAATATCACTTAGATACTGGTTCTGATATTACTGTTGCGTATACGTATCGCAAACCAACAGTTGGGGAATCACAAATTATCTTTGATGAAAATCACAAAGTGTATGAGTCCCTTTATCACTTCGACGGATCTGATCATGAATGTGCAACACAAGTGAAAATTTACATTTTAACAAAAGAATTATTCAATGGCATTGTTAAAAAAGGGTTAACACTTGGTTGGGAAGATATCTTACGTGACTATATCGCTAAGAACCTTGAAACATTACGTGTATTTGCATACCAAATTAAAGGATACTTGAAGGTCGTTAATACGATTAAAGATTACTATGACTTAAATATGGATATGCTTGATTTTGAAAATCTTCAGGATGTATTCCTTTCTGGTACTCAAGTGATTACGCGTGTTAAAGATACGGTCCCTACAGGCTATGGTAAGAAGGCTGTAGTGAAGAATTCGATTCTCGGAGACGGTTCGAAGATTCGTGGTACCGTTGAAAATAGTATTATCTTCCGTGATGTTGTCGTAGAAGAAGGTGCGGTTGTTCGTAACAGTATCATTCTTTCAAATACTGTAATTAAATCAGGTGCTCATTTAGAGTATGTGATTGCTGATAAAGATGTTACGGTAAAACAACATACTGTTTTAACAGGTACAGAAGAAGTACAAGTCGTGATTGATAAAGGTAAAACCGTTTAATCAACTTTCAAAATGATAAAAGACAGCTTGGGCATTGCTCAAGCTTCTTTTTTTGCCTTAAAACCTTTCTACTGTTTGCAACGAGAGGAATAAGTTAGTAAACTAAATAAGTAGGAATTCTTTAGAAAGGAGCGTTCGGATAATGAGAAAATATGCGGTCATTGATTTGGAAACGACAGGGCCAAAATATGAGAGCGGAGATCGAATCTTCCAATTTGGCTGCACCTTAATCGATGGCGATGAAGTGATTGAGCATGTCTCACTGAATATTAATCCTGAAAAAAGTATTCCATTCGAAATTCAATTATTAACAGGAGTCACAAATGCGGATGTGGCAACGGCTCCTTATTTTGATGAAGTAGCGATGACGATTTTTAATTTGTTGGAAGACAGAACGCTCGTCGCTCATAATGTTGGGTTTGACGGACCTTTTATTATGTCTGCTTTAAAAGATGCACTGGGACTAGAATTAGAAGTGCCACTTATTGATACGGTGCAACTGGCTCAAATTTGTTATCCAACAGCCCTTAGTTATCGCCTTAGTGATTTAACGGAGGCGCTAGAGATTCGTCATACTCAAGTACATACAGCAGGCAGCGATGCTCGAGCAACAGCTGAACTATTTTTAAGAATGAAGACTAAGTTTCGAGAGTTGTCGACGATTACGTTGAAACAGCTAACCGAATTTTCTGGAGAATTACTTGGGGATACAGGTACGATTTTTGAGGAAATTTTAGAAGAAAAAGGCAAAGAAGAAAGAGAAGAATGTCCTTTAGAACAAGGTTTTGTCATTTCACCTCTAGCCGTAAAAGAGGTAGAATTAAAGTCTTCTAAACGAAAGATAAATGCACTTGAAGCTTATCAGAAATTAGTAGATTCTGGATTCTTAGAAGATAAGGAAAGCCAGCGTGAGATGATAACCACCATAGAATCGTTGATTGAAACAGATGAACTTTTGCATTTTATTGAAGCCAGCCCTGGTTCAGGGAAAACATACGCTTACTTACTGTCAGCATTTGAAAAAGCGAGTAAGAGAAAACCAATCTGGATAGTCACTTCGAACTTACTATTGCAACAACAACTGATGGAGGATAGTATTGCTCCACTTATTTCAGAGTTAAAGATTAAAACACCTGTAATTTCTATAAAAGGGCAAAGACACTATATTGATTTAACAGCCTTCAAGCGTGCAATTCACAAGTATCAAGAGGAGAGAAGTGCAAGAAACAGCCTTTCTATTATGGGGTTACTCGTGTGGATTACAGAGACGAAAACAGCTGATTTATCTGAATGTAATCAAGTGCTTCATCAGGCAACGTTATGGAAAGAAATATCGGTAAAAGATGCAAATGAGGAAGGAAGTCTGTATTGGGACAAGGCAGTAGCTTCAGTTCAACAAAGTCCAATTGTGGTTACGAATCATGCATTCCTTATTCAGTACGCTTCATTGATCGCTCATCGTGTAAAACCTGTTGTACTGATTGATGAAGTGCAGCAGTTCGAGCATGCCCTAGAGCAATATGGCACGACTACCGTTAACTTTTCTCATTTATTTGAGTTGCAACAATTATGGTCTGACCATCACTTAAATGCGATGTTTCATTTTTCAAAGGAAGAGGAACACCTCTCTCGTACGATGAACCGTAAGTTATTAGAAATTTGTGATTTATATGAAACATGGTTTGAAGAGTTGAAGAGTGGACAACAACTGAGCAATTCATTTGTATTTACGGCAACCGAGTGGAAAGAGTCAATCCACTGTGAAATGGTGAATGCCATGCAAAAGGCACTGTCTGGCGTAATGAATTTATTACAAGCGAATGCAGACAAGACTTCTTTGTTTGAAGAAAGTACGCATTTATTAAAAGAACTAATAGACTCTATCTCTCAATTTCAAATGGAGGCCAACGATTATTTTGTCATTGAAGAAAAAGAACAGTATGGACAAAATACTCTCGAATTAATAAGAGTGAAACCAGTCATTCAAGTCTTCAATCAGTTTAAAGATAAGATGAGACAAATAATTGGAATTTCAGCAACGATTCCAACCTTTACACCGTTATTCCATGAGTTAGAGGCAAAAGAGAAGTTGACGGTGATCGAGACAAAAGCAGAAACTGCCGACCATCAGATATTTATTCCTAATGATTTGGTGGCCGTAAATTCTTCTTCGAGTCAACAGTATCACGCACAAATTGCAGACTGTATCGAAAAAATCTACGAGCGAAAGGGCGGAAGGATGCTCGTATTGATGCATTCAGTAGAAGCGCTCTTAGCAGTAGAGAGTCTGTTAGAAGACTTTTGCCGTGCTCATCAAATTGAACTTTTGGCTCAAAAAGGACCTCAAATGGGTCGAAGAATCCAACGTCGTTTCCAAGAAAGAAATGATGCGATTTTACTGGGTGTCTATAGCTTCTGGGAAGGATTTGATAGTGGCGGCCAATCCATCGATTCACTCGTAATCACCAAATTGCCATTCCCAAATCCAGTGTCAACGGCTCAACAAATTATTCAACTAGAGATGAAAGAGCAAGACCGTTCTTATTTTGGCCATTACGCGATGAAGATGATGCTTCTTCAACTGTATCAAGGGCTAGGACGTTTTAGTAGACCGCATCAAAAGAGTGCCGAAATTTGGTTGTTAGATGTTCGGGCAACGATTAGCAAATATGCGATGAAAGTTAAAAGTGTTTTCCCGAAAAACGCTACGGTTATAGAAAAACCATTTAAGAAGTGTTTAAACGTTGGAAAGAATAAAAATATGTAAGGCATCGTCTTATATGTATGGTGGTATTTTTGCTTTAAATAGCGTATAATACCATTATCTATGAAAATTAGAGTAGAGGAGAGAAATTGATGAAACGCAGAACAATGTTTATTCTTTTACTCACTTTATTTCTATTATTTTTAGCTGCTGCAAGTATCTTTTTAGTAAGTGTGGATCCAAAGATTAAAAAACGTAACGAAGCACTTACGATGATGGCACCAACCGTAGAATTTTCAAAAGTAACGAAGTTTTACTTGTACAATACGGATGCGTCTTATTACACCGTTATGGGGGAAGATAAAGACGGGAATGCCATCTATGCAATTATTCCTGAAGAAGGTGGAGATGTCACAATTCTTCAGCAATCAGCAGTGGTCAATGAGCAAGAAGCTCGTTCTATTACATTACAAGATAAACCAGATGTTGAAGTGCTTGAAGCAAGACTTGGCCTTTTAAACGGGGAACCTGTATGGGAAGTCAATTATCGTATGAGTAATCAACGTATTGGTTATTATTATATTTCAGCGAAAAATGGTAAATGGATTAAAGATATTGAGAATATATAGAAATTGGTGATTTATGGTAAAAATTTCAGATAGAGTGTCGAAAATTTTGCCTTCAGGAACTCTAGCGATGACACAAAAAGCTAGAGAACTAAAAGCTCAGGGAAGAAAGATCATTAGTTTATCGATTGGTGAACCTGATTTTAATACACCTGAAGTGATTACAGAGGCAGCCATTGATGCTTTGAAAAAACACGAAACTGATCATTATACACCAGCTTTGGGAATAGATAAGTTAAGACAGGCAATTTGTGATTTTCATAAACGTAAAGATGGAATTGATTTGAAAAAGGAGCAAGTTGCGACTTTTGCGGGTGCTAAATTTGCGCTTTATTCAGTCTTTATGACATTAGTAGATCCAGGAGATGAGGTTTTAATTCCAATTCCTTACTGGGTGAGTTATGCCGAACAAATTCAATTAGCGGAAGGCGTTCCGGTGTATATTGAAACAAAAGAAAAAAATTCGTTTAAACTAACAGTCGATTTACTAAACGAATACGTAACGGATAAGACAAAACTCTTGGTACTCAATGCGCCTTCGAATCCTTCAGGACTCTTGTATACAAAAGAAGAGTTACTAGCGATTGGAAATTGGGCATTAGAACATAATGTGTTTGTCGTATCGGACGAAATTTATTATGAATTAGTCTATGATGCGCCTTCTATCAGTATGGCAAGTTTATCTGAAGAGATTTTTAATAACACATTAGTCATCAATGGATTATCAAAATCAGTTGCAATGACTGGATGGAGACTTGGATATGTATTCGGTCCAAAACGAATCATAAGAGCTTTAAATGACTTAACGAGTCACACAACAAGTAACCCTGCTGCGGTTGTACAATATGCAGCCATTCGTGCTTTCGACGAAGATGTTGAAGCTAGTAAAAAAGAAATGCGTGATGAGTTCCAAAAAAGAATTGACTTATTCCATGGATTATTAACCGATATTGAAGGAATTAAGTGTGAGAAGCCTAAAGGAGCATTCTACTTATTCGCGAACGTGAAAGTTGCCATGCATATCGTAGGTGTTGCTTCTTCTGAAGAGTTTGCTCTAAAGTTACTCGAAAAAGCAGGGGTTGCAACAGTATCCGGAGAGAACTTTGGATGCAACGGTTTCCTAAGACTCAGCTGTGCTAATAGCGAAGAGGAATTAAGAGAAGCCGCTAATCGAATTAAGGAATTTATTGAATCATATAAGTAAAGGAAGAGTGATATTTTGAAAACTATAACAATGAATCAAGCAAAAGATTACGTTGGACAAACCGTTACGATTGGCGCTTGGGTAACTAACAAACGTTCTAGCGGTAAAATCGCGTTCTTACAATTACGTGATGGAAAAGCTTATTTCCAGGGAATTGTCGTAAAAGCGGACGTAAGTGAAGAAACTTTTGAATTAGCAAAAGGATTAACTCAAGAAAGTTCTGTATTTGTAACAGGTGTTGTTCAAGAAGACACTCGTTCTAAATTAGGCTATGAGTTATTAGTAAAAGATATCGAATTAATTGGGGAGAGTCATGAATATCCAATCACTCCAAAAGAGCATGGTACTGACTTCTTAATGGACCACCGTCATTTATGGTTACGTTCAACAAAACAACATGCCATTATGGAAATTCGTAATGCGATTATTTATGCATCATACGAGTTCTTTGATAGAAATGGATTCATTAAATTCGATAGTCCAATTCTTTCAGGAAATGCGGCAGAAGATTCAACAGAATTATTCGAAACAGATTACTTCGGAGAACCAGCATACTTAACACAATCTGGTCAATTATACTTAGAAGCTGGAGCAATGGCATTTGGTCGTGTATTTGACTTCGGTCCTGTATTCCGTGCAGAAAAATCTAAAACTCGTCGTCACTTAACAGAGTTCTGGATGATGGATGCTGAGTATTTATACTTAACACATGACGAGTCATTAGACTTACAAGAAGCTTATGTGAAAGCTTTAATTCAAGGCGTTTTAGACCGTGCACCTCATGCATTAGAAACTCTAGAACGTGACACTGAATTATTGAAGAAATACATTAGCGAACCGTTCAAACGTATCACATACGATGAAGCGATTGACTTATTACAAGCGCACGAAAACGATGAAGATACTGATTACGAACACTTAGAACACGGTGATGACTTTGGTTCACCACACGAAACTTGGATTTCAAACTACTTTGGAGTGCCAACATTTGTGATCAACTATCCAACTGAAATTAAAGCTTTCTACATGAAACCAGTTCCTGGAAACGAAAGTCGTGTACTATGTGCTGACTTACTTGCTCCAGAAGGATATGGTGAAGTTATCGGAGGAAGTGAACGTGAAACGGACTACGATAAATTATTAGAAAGAATTAAATCAAACGGATTAAATCCAGATGATTATGCATTCTACTTAGATTTACGTAAATACGGTTCTGTTCCTCACTCAGGATTCGGTCTAGGTTTAGAACGTATGGTAACCTTTGTGGCTGGTACGAAACATATTCGTGAAGCTATTCCATTCCCACGTTTATTAAACCGTATTTACCCATAATAAAAAGAATAAGAAAGAGCCGCTGACCTATGTCGTTGGCTCTTTTTTAAAAGAGGGAGGTCAAAAAATGGCATTAACATTCCAAGAACATTGGATTTATAGTGGCAGTACGTCTGTTCCGAATGCACTACTTCAAAATTACCGAAAATTGCAATTGACTGCAGATGAATGCTTATTAATTGCATGGTTAATGCAGCGACATCCGGAAGAGTCATTTGTTATTGATGTAAGAGCAACTTGTATACAGTTTGGTATAGATGAAAGACAATTGTTTAGCATCATTCAACATTTAATGGATCGACAAGTGCTCGAGATTAAACAACGAGAAGCAAAAGATGGGAAGAAAGTGGATTACTATAGCTTTAAACCGCTTCTTCGTCAATTAGAAGTGTTATTTAAGCAAAGTTCCTTTAGTGTAGAAAAAATGTCTCAGAAAGACGTGAATGTACTGGCTTTAATCGAGCAAGAGTTTAACCGTCAGTTAAGTGGATTTGAAATTGAAATGATTTCTGGTTGGATTCATAAGGATAAATATCCACAGGAATTAATCGTTGCTGCTTTAAAAGAGGCCATCTTAAATCAAGCGCATAATGTAAAATATATTGACCGTATTTTACTAGCCTGGAAAAACAAAGGAATTAAATCTGCGCAACAATTAGCTGCGTCTGAAACTCGCACAAAGAATGCGCAAGTGGAAGTAAAACCTAATGAAACTGCCAACCAATCAGTTCCATTAGTGAATTGGGTGAAGAGATAAGATGTTATCAAAAGCAAAAACATTACAAGCAGTTCTAGAAATGCAAAAGATGTTTCCAGATGCGCATTGCGAATTGGATCATAAAACGCCTTTTCAATTACTGATTGCAACTATTTTAAGTGCGCAAGCAACCGACAAAGGTGTGAATAAAGTCACTCCAAAATTGTTTGCAATTTATCCAAATGCGCATGCCTTGGCGAATAGTGAAGAAGAAGTAGTGATAGAGTGTATTCAATCCTTAGGACTTTATAGAAATAAAGCGAAGAATATTCGACTGTGTGCTCAACAACTGGTTGAACGATTTAATGGAGAAGTTCCACGAACAAGAGAAGAGTTGGTGCAATTAGCAGGAGTTGGGCGAAAGACAGCGAATGTTGTTTTAAGCGTCGCGTTTGGATTGCCTGCATTTGCAGTAGATACGCACGTAGAACGCATTTCTAAACGACTCCAAATGGTTAAGCAATCAGCTTCAGTCCTAGAAGTAGAGGAGACACTTTGTAAAAAATTACCAAAAGATCTATGGGGAAAAGCCCATCACTGGATGATCTTCTTTGGAAGATATCATTGTATTGCTAGAAAACCAAAATGCGCGAGTTGTCCTTTGCTGGATATTTGTGCCTATGGTCAAAAAGAAGTATAAAAAAATGGTTGGACAATTGTCCAACCATTTTTTGATTTAAATTGTAATCAAGAATCCGTATAAAACAGACATTACGACTAAATACCAATGAAGATAAGTGATTAATCGATTCACTGTGTACTGTTTTCTAAAGTGGATTTGGTAAAGAATCGGAATTAATAATGATAATGAGAATAAAATGATTCCCAAAATATTTAAATGATTCAAATACCATAAGTAATAAACGACGGTTCCAACTAACCATGACAAGCTTACGAATACATTAAAGGTCGCTGCTGCAGGTCCGAAATGTCTTTTTCCTTCTTTTCTCTCTGTCAGTTTTGTTTTGATATGAGACACATAAAGTCCAAATAAAACATATTGGAAGAGTTGTGCGCTAATAGCAGAAGTTACATTGCCACTGAGTACATATACTGTAACAAAATTTGCGATATAGTATTTAGCAATCCCATTTAGTATCAGGTGATAAATATATGAAACTTCATTTACCTTCACTTCAAACAGATTCGTATGATTAAATAACACAATGGCAAAGAGTAGTAGAACCACTCTAATAGCAACTGTTTGGTAGAAATAGAAGAGAATGGCAAAGAGAATAACATTCGTTAATGCAATGACTGGCCATTTCTTTTTCTCTGGATGAAGTGCTAGTTTGCGATATGAATTTTCTTGTAAGTAAATAGCTACAAAAAATAAAAATAAAACGACAAAATGCAATAATTGAAATTGCTGTTGTCTTAATGCAAGAATCAATCCGATAAAGCAATAACCAAGCGGAGCTAGAATAAAGCTCAACCACGGGGTAGTTGCTTGGTGTAGAATGCTTTCGATTGATATCGTCTGCGATTCATTATTCATAATAATACCTCATTCTTAAGTATAGCTTTATGATAGGTAATAATAGTGTTCTTGTCAAGGTTGGGCGTTGTTTAAGGGCTTTTAGGATGGAAATGATTGTGCATTATTTATTTATTTTAAATTTAACAAAGTACTAAAACGCTTTAAAATTCAATGATTCTGAGTGCTTTAGGAAAAATTCTTTGAAAAAAAGATGAAAAAAACGCGGTAAATTTCACCTTTAAGGTATTCTTTAAGAACTAAATGTGATAAAATGAACACGAGAGGTAATTTTTACCATCAATTTTATAAGAAAAGAGGAAAGCACGATGAACAAAAACGGGAAAAAATTGGGGATTTTTTCGTTCTTACTATTTTTATTAACTGCACTTTTTACATTAGCTTCTCATAATGCATCTGCTGAAGAAACTAAACCTGCAGTTTCAGTAACTGGTAAATTTGCCGATACCATTACAATTGTTAATGTTTCAAATAACGAAGGTGGAGATCTAAATTGGGATTTAGAGCAATGGGCTACCTTCCGTATTAATGCAACGTATGATTTAGCAGGTAAAAATGTTAAAGCAGGTGACCAAACAACGGTTACTGTGCCAGAAGCATTAATTATCACATCTAGTAGTTTTGAGATTCGCGATATTAATACAAATGAAATTATCGCTCACGCTACTGTAGATGCTAAAAACAAAAAATTAACTTTAACTTATACAGACTATGTTGAAAAACATTCTGATACAAATGGTTCGTTTTTCTTCTATGCACGTATTGACTTTAAGAAACATCCACAACAAGGTGAAATTCCTGTTGTTGTGACAGTCAATGCTGTAACAAAAGTTGCTGGTAAAGTAACCTTTAAAGGAATTGGAGATGGAAACCCAAGAACTTTAACAAAGACAAGCTGGGTAAATAATACTGACTATAAGACAGTTTCATATACAATTTCTGTGAACCGTAACCGTCAAAATATTAAAGAAGTAACATTAGAAGATCATTTGAAATTTACAAATGCTAGCTATGTGAAAGATAGTATTAAGGTGATTAAAGGTAAATTTGCATTTGTAGATGGTGAATGGCAATTTTCAAATCGTGTTGATGTTACAGATCAACATAAAGTTACAGTTGCAGAAGATGGACAATCTTTTGTCATTGACTTAGGAGATATTACAGAAGAGGATCAATACCGTATTTCTTATGACGTTCATTTAAATTACCAACCAGTAGATGGAGAATTATTAAAGAATGACGCTACATTAAAAGGAAAAGGTGTCGTTATTAAAGAGATAACAAATGCTTCTGCAGTTCAAATTGCTGGTGGTGCTGGTATTGGTTATGTATTTTCAATTAATATTCATAAAGTAGATGACGCTAATCAACCGATTAAAGGTGCTAAATTTAAAGTCGTACGTGAAGCGAATAAACAAGTAATCGGTGAATACGAAACTGATGAAAATGGTAATATTACTGTTAATGCATTATTAAAAGATAAATATATCTTGACAGAAACAGAAGCTCCTGCAGGATTCGTTATTAAAGATGCTGACACTGTCGTTAATGTTGAAGACTTCGGAACAGATCACGCTGTTACAAAAACAATTGTGAATCCAAAAGAAGAGACAACTACAACGACGACTACGACAACAACAACAACAACTACTACAACGTCAACAACAACAGAAGCTCCTACGACTGCTACAACAACAACAGAAGCTCCTACAACTGTTACGACAACAACGGAAGCTCCTACAACTGTTACGACAACAAC
>CAUVJW010000015.1:0-22277 GCA_963552295.1 uncultured Streptococcus sp.
TATTTTGAAATTCTGCATAGTCGTCCATGAAGAGGCCGTTTTGCATTTCGCCGCTTACCATTTCGCGAGGGAAGTAGAGGCGTTCGTCACCACGTACTTTTCCGGAAATAGCATCTACAATCGAACTGACTTGAGACAACTCAACCATATTACCGTTGCGTTCTACAAGCTCGATTTGCGTTCTTGGTTTAATCGAATCTGGACGATAGAAATCGTATGGTAAGTCGAAACTGTTGTTAATGGCAGTGTAGTACTCTGGGTCGAAGCCAACTTCTTCTACGATTTGTTTCATGCGTTCGATTTGAGCGCCATCATTTGTACGATTAAATGGCACTGATTTAAACGGACGACGGTTGATGAAACGATCTGACAAGTCGCTCAAGATGGCATCTTCTTCTAGTAACCAGTGAGAGAAGTATGTGTTCAATACGCCATCATCGAGACGTAAGTAGTCTTCCAATGTCCAAGTTCCCTCGAAGAAAGGTTTCAAGAACGTTGCAGAGTGTCTTAATGGATTCAATTCTGAGTGGTAGCAAGCGGAAGCGCGTTTCAATAAATGATTTAACACGACTTCCATCCCGCGAGAAACTGGGTGGAAGTACACTTGCATGTACATTTGATAACGACTCACGATGTAGTCTTCTACCGCGTGCATTCCTGAATACGTAAAAGCAATGCCGCCTTTATACGGACGAATCACACGAAGGATACGCGTGAGGTCGAATGTTCCGTAGTTTACCCCTGTGAAATAAGCATCACGAAGCAAGTAGTCCATACGGTCTGCATCGATTTGGCTTGAAATCAATTGCACCACTTGAGGGTTTGGATGTGTTTTTTGAATCACGCTGGCCACTTCTTGCGGGAAAGTAGAAGAGACTTTACGTAAAATTTGGTTCACTTCTGTTTCCTCAGACAAGATGATGTCGATGGTGATTTGTTCATGGTTTGTATCAAAGATTTTCTCGAAAGTATGAGAGTATGGTCCGTGCCCGATATCATGCAAGAGGGCAGCGCAGAGCACAACAAGGCGATTGCTGTCGTCCCATAGTCCGTCTCCTTCTTCTTGTGTCGCGTAGTTACGCGCAAAGTTGTCGCAAATACGACGGGCGATTTCATATACCCCTAGAGAGTGAGAGAATCGTGAGTGTTCCGCTGTATGGAAAGTATACATCGAAGCTCCGGTTTGTTTGATTCTGCGGAGTCGTTGAAGTTCACGACTATTAATTAATTCAAGAATAATTGGATGTTGCACGTGGATATAATCGTGTACTGGGTCACGAAATACTTTTTCACGTTTAAATGCTTCAGTCATGCGTTTGACGCCTTCTTTCGGTTAGATTGTGAATAATACTCATAAGCACTTTCAGTTTATGCTATTTTCGGTAGAAAAGCAAGAGGGGTAACCGTTTAGAATGCTTTTATACCGCGTTTTTTGACGGATTATTGTCGTTTCACAAAACGCTCGAGTGCTTTTTGGAAATCTGGAGTGTGAATAAAGTCTGTTTCGTTCTCTTTCAGCGTACATCCAAGTTTTGTTAAAGCCTGTAAGACGCGGACTTGAACGTCTTCAATCGTGAGGTCGATTCCAAGCGCGTCACTAATATTCCACATGCTATCGGCGTTGACTTCTGGGAAATGCCATTTCGTTTCTTCCCCTTGAAGTGCGTGGTCATAGAAATCACGAACAACACGGCCCCGACGATTTTGGTCACCGTAGACACTGAGGTAAATTGAAACGCATACGACATCTTTTAAGCGGCGTTGCGCAATCCCGGCAATTTTACGCTTTTGAATGCTTAAGTCATAATCTCCTGGACAGTAGGAGTCTGCCACTTCAAAAGCTTCGATTCCACCAAGGGCCTCCGCTTCTGGGAATGTCTCTTGAATGAGTTGTTGCATCCATTCGTAAGCTTCGTTAATCGTTGGCATTTGTTTATTTTTAAAAAGTAGGCTGATGTTTAAGATACCTTCGTTACTCACAACGGCAAGGCCACCTGCTTGGCGTACAACAGGCGTAAAACCATGAACACGCAGTCTTTCTAATCCTTTTTCCATATAAGGCACTTTCGTATCGGTCATCCCAAGAATCACGATATCTTCAAGCGTCCAGAAGTGAACGAACGGGCCGTCTTCTTCCTTTGTCAAATGACGAATCAACGTCTCATCGAGCGCAAATGGTGTTAGCATTTCTTCGAGTTTTTCAGTTTTTGGAATTTGTGTGGCAACCAATTGAATGGTTTGCTGCTGAATAGGTGATTGAGTCATACGATTCTCCTTTAGAGTTCTTCGTGTTTCATTATAACAAAAGTTCGCGGGATGGTCGTGTTAGAGGCCGTTTTTAAGCCATTTCTTAGGAATTTATTAAGTAAACATCAAGAATCGTAAAAATTACTAGCAAAAAGCTTATATTTTTAATACGATAAGGTAGAAAAAGAATGAAAAGAGGGAATGCTCATGAAAATTTTAGTAGTAGATGATGATCGCGAAATCGTTGAATTATTGACGATTTACTTAAAGAACGAAAATTATGAAATTGTAAAAGCCTATGACGGGAAACAAGCCCTTGAAAAATTAAAAATGTATCCAGATATCGATATGATTATCTTGGACATTATGATGCCTCGCTTAGACGGAATCTCAGTGGTGCATGAAGTGCGTAAAGAAAATGCACAATTGCCAATTCTATTATTAAGCGCGAAATCAACAGATATCGATAAAATTCAAGGCTTAACAAATGGTGCCGACGACTACGTTACAAAACCATTTAACCCACTTGAAGTCATTGCGCGTGTGAAATCTTTATTACGCCGCTCAACGATTACACAAGAAGGCCCAGCCAACGAAGAAATTACGATCGGACCTTTAACCATTAAGAAAGAATCTCACCAAGTGACGACAACAGATGGCACTGAAATTCAATTAACCGTATTAGAATTCGGAATTCTATACTTACTTGCAAGCCATCCAAACCGCGTATTTAGTGCAGATGAAATCTTCGAAACAGTATGGCAACAAGAAAGTATCGTTTCAACAAAAACAGTAATGGTACACGTAAGCCACCTTCGCGATAAAATTGCCGAAGCGACTGGCGGAGAAAAAGTCATTGAAACAGTATGGGGAGTAGGCTACAAGATTGAAGACAAATAATAAAAAAGTTCTTCACCTTCGAAAAGTCAAAAACGAACCGACACTCTTAACGCTCACGCCAAAGGAAATCAGCGAACTTGTGTTAGAAGGAATCGTAACGCTGTGTATCGTGTTCCTCTTATACTTAGGAATTCTTGTGATGGTCAGTCAACTCATTAATGAACCAGGCTTCATCTCTGTTGAGTTCTCTGCTCGTGAAGTGTTCCATATTGAACGCGAACAAGTGCTTTTCTATAAGAACATCTTCACGATTACATCGATTATTTTTGCAGTGGCGTTTACTTATTGGCGCTTGATGCGAAGATACCAACAAATGCAGTTAAACCACATTTTGGAGGAGTTGCATTTAATCGCGGACGGACAGTACGACCGACGCATTCCGTTCCGTTTATCCGGAGATATGGGGCAAGTCGTAAACTCGATTAACCGCTTGGTCGATTCGACCGTGAATGCGCTAGAGGATGAACGTGCGATTGAGAAATCGAAGGATGAATTGATTACAAATGTATCGCACGATATTCGTACACCGCTGACATCGATTCTTGGGTATCTTGGACTGATTGTTAATCAACCCAATGTCGAGAGCGCCGATGCGAAGCGTTATGCGGAAATCGCCTATTCGAAGGCGGAACAAATGAAATTACTCGTAGACGACTTATTCGAATATACGACAACTCGTCCTAACGGAGCACCGCTTAGACTCAATGATATTCCAATCGTGAATTTCTTAGAGCAAGTAGCAGCAGACTTCGAGCTCGAGGCGCAAAAACGCAAGATGGCGATTGAAGTCTTGCCGAATAACCGCGATGTCGTGCTTGAACTCGATGCCGAGAAAATGGTGCGCGTGATTAATAATCTCTTATCGAATGCGATTAAATACGGCCACGAAGATTCCGTTATCACGATGGAAGTCTTAAGAAATGATGGAGTCGTGACGATTGCCGTTCGAAACGCCGGAGATCCAATTTCGAAAGAAGTGTTGGAACAACTCTTTGCACGTTTCTACCGTGCAGAAGCATCCCGTTCAAAAGAAACAGGCGGAACTGGACTTGGTCTGGCGATTGCCGAGAACATTGTAAAGTCGCATGGTGGTATGATGTATGCTGAATCTGAAAATGGTCAAACAAGCTTCTATGTTTGCTTGCCAGAAGAAAATCAAGGTTCACTCAAACAATTTAAAGAAAAACTCAAATAACCAGAAGGAGGCAGAAATGCTTTCTGCTGGTTATTTTTATTCGCAAAAAGGCTCTAGAGTTGATACTATGGAAGGGACATAATGGAGGGAAAACAATGAAATTAGCAACGTGGAATGTGAACGGAATTCGTTCTGTATTAAATAAAGGGGCTCTACAAGAGTACGTATTAGAAAGTAATCCAGATATTTTATGCCTACAAGAAACAAAGGCGCAACAAGAACAAGTGGAACTTGGAATGGAGTTTAGCGAGTATGATGTGTATTTCAACTCGGCGGTGAAAAAAGGCTATTCTGGAACGGCCATCTTCACCAAAGTAAAACCACTGTCGGTAACATATGGCATCGGCATTGAAGAACATGACCAAGAGGGACGTGTGATTACAGCCGAATTCGAGAAATTTTACTTAGTGACGGTCTATACGCCAAATGCGAAACGCGACTTATCACGTCTAGCGTATCGCCAAGTATGGGAAGATGATTTCCTCGCATACATCAAGAAGCTAGAAGAGACAAAACCCGTGATTTTCTGTGGCGACTTGAACGTGGCGCATAAGGAAATCGACTTAGCGAATCCAAAGACAAATGTGAATAACGCCGGATTCACTAAAGAAGAACGTGCGAAATTCGACCAAGTTGTCGCAAACGGCTTAGTGGATGCGTTCCGCTACTTACATCCTGATACCGTAGGGGCGTATAGCTGGTGGAGCTACATGGGTGGCGCTCGTGCACGAAATATCGGATGGAGAATTGACTATTTTGTCGTATCCGAAGCACTCGCACCGCTTCTAAAAGAAGTCGATATTCGTAGCGATGTCACAGGAAGCGACCACTGTCCAGTGGAAATCGAAGTGAAACTGTAAGAACATTTGTTCGCGTGCAGAAAGTCTGATACAATAGAGGTATCGATTAAAAAAGAGGTATAGAAATGGCAAAAGACCATATTGTCGTGCATGGCGCACGATCTCATAATTTAAAAAATATTGATGTAAGCATTCCTCGGGACCAGTTTGTCGTGATTACAGGCTTATCAGGGTCAGGGAAGAGCTCGCTTGCGTTTGATACATTATACGCAGAAGGTCAACGTCGTTATGTAGAGAGTCTATCTGCATACGCACGTCAATTTTTAGGGCAAATGGACAAACCAGACGTGGATAGTATCGACGGCTTGAGTCCAGCGATTGCCATCGACCAAAAAACAACGTCCCGCAATCCGCGCTCAACGGTCGGAACGGTGACAGAGATTAACGACTATTTGCGTTTATTATATGCGCGTGTGGGGAAACCTATCTGTCCAAATGACGGCACGCCGATTGAAAGCCAGTCCTTGGAACAAATGGTAAACCGCGTCATGGCGATGCCAGAGAAGACAAAGATTCAAGTGTTGGCACCGGTTGTCGTTCAGAAGAAAGGCGAGCATAAGAAAGTTTTCGAGAAAATTCAAAAAGACGGCTATGTGCGTGTGCGCGTGGATGGCGAGATGCATGAAGTAACTGAAGAATTCAATCTCGAAAAGAACAAGAAACATAATATTGAAATCGTCGTGGACCGTATCGTTGTGAGCGATAAGAGTCGTTCACGTCTATTCGATTCGATTGAAGCGGCCCTTCGTTTAGCGGAAGGTTATGCGATTGTCGATGTGATTGGTGGGGAAGAACATCTCTTCAGCGAACACCATTCATGTCCTATTTGTGGATTCACGGTGGGCGAATTAGAGCCTCGTCTCTTCTCGTTCAATGCGCCGTTTGGAGCGTGTCCAGAGTGTGATGGGTTAGGGTCAAAACTCGAAGTCGACCTAGATTTAATCGTTCCGGATAAAAACTTAACGCTGGAAGAAGGAGCGCTTGTTCCATGGAATCCAATTAGTTCGAACTATTATCCAACGATGCTCGAGCAATTTTGTAAACAGTTCAAGATTCCGATGAATATTCCATTCGAGAAATTGACGCAGTCGCAAAAGAATATGGTGTTGTACGGATCAGGAGATGCGACCTTCAAGTTCCATTATGAAAATGAATTTGGTGGCGTGCGTGATGTGGAAATTCCTTTTGAAGGAGTGGCCGTGAACGTCGATCGTCGTTACCATGAAACCAATAGTGATTTTACGCGTGAACAAATGCGCCAATATATGACCGAATCCGAATGTAAGAAGTGTCATGGTTTCCGTTTAAACGAACAGGCATTATCTGTCAAAGTCGGAGGCAAAAACATTAGTGAAGTGTTGACACTGTCTGTAGATGATGAGATTGATTTCTTCAAAGACTTAAACTTATCCGAAACAGACGAGCAAATCGCTGCGCCAATCTTAAAAGAAGTAAGCTCTCGTTTGAAATTCTTACGTAACGTTGGCTTGCAATACTTAACATTGAGCCGTGCCGCTGGAACGTTATCAGGGGGAGAAGCGCAACGAATTCGTTTAGCGACGCAAATCGGTTCAAACCTTTCAGGAGTGCTCTATATTCTAGATGAGCCGTCGATTGGACTTCACCAACGCGATAATGACCGCTTAATCGAGTCATTGAAGAGCATGCGTGATTTAGGAAATACGCTGATTGTCGTAGAACATGACGAAGATACGATGCGTGCTGCGGACTACTTAATTGATATCGGTCCTGGTGCGGGTGAATTCGGTGGTGAGATTATCGCTGCAGGAACTCCAAAAGAAGTGGAGAAGAATACGAAATCACTGACAGGACAATATTTAGCAGGGAAGAAATACATCCCAGTCCCAAGCGAACGCCGTACTGAAGATAAGGGATGGATCCATTTAGAAGGCGCTGCGGAAAACAACTTACGCGCTATCGACGTGGATGTGCCGCTCGGACGTTTCGTAGCCGTGACAGGGGTATCGGGTTCTGGTAAGAGCTCGCTTGTCAACAGCGTATTGAAGAAAGCCTTAGCGCGTGAGATTACGCATACGAAGGAAAAACCAGGGAAGTTCAAGAGCATTTCTGGATTTGAAAGTCTCGATAAGATTATAGATATTGACCAAAGCCCAATCGGAAGAACACCACGAAGCAACCCAGCAACATATACGGGTGTATTTGACGATATTCGTGATTTATTTGCGACTACAAACGAAGCGAAAATCCGCGGATATAAGAAAGGCCGCTTCAGTTTCAACGTGAAGGGTGGACGATGCGAGTCTTGTAAAGGGGACGGCATTCTGAAAATCGAAATGCACTTCCTGCCAGACGTGTATGTACCGTGTGAAGTCTGCCACGGAACGCGCTATAACTCTGAAACGCTCGAAGTGAAATACAAAGGAAAGAGTATCGCGGATATTCTTGAATTAACGGTCGAAGAAGCGGTAGAATTTTTCCAAGCCGTACCAAAAATTAAACGTAAATTACAAACAATTAAGGATGTTGGACTCGGCTACGTAACCCTTGGCCAATCTGCCACAACGCTCTCTGGAGGGGAAGCGCAACGGATGAAGTTGGCCAGCGAACTCCAACGTGTCTCAACAGGCAATACCTTCTACGTGCTTGATGAACCAACAACTGGATTGCATACAGACGATATCGCACGTCTACTTGAAGTGTTGAATCGTTTAGTCGAAGCGGGTAATACCGTGCTTGTCATCGAACATAACTTAGATGTCATTAAGACCGCTGACTATATCATTGATATGGGACCAGAAGGCGGTAGCGGTGGAGGACTTGTGATTGCGACAGGGACGCCAGAAGAAGTGGCGAAGGATAAAAATAGCCATACGGGTCGTTATTTAAAACGCGCCTTAGATGCAGCCGCATCGCATAAAAAGAAGTAGAAATTTACGAGAAGAGATAGTTTGAAGAAGCCAGTTATGCTATACTCAACATAGATCATTTCTCAGGGGGAACTTGAATGAATATGAAAGAATTAGTCGGCAAGAAAGCCGCAGAATATGTAGAAAGTGGAATGACGGTTGGTCTAGGAACGGGTTCGACAGCCTACTATTTTGTAGAAGAAATCGGTCGTCGCGTGAAAGAAGAAGGTCTTGAAATCGTGGGAGTAACGACTTCTTTAGCAACGAAGAAACAAGCAGAAGCGCTTGGAATTCCGTTGAAGAGCGTGGATGAAGTGGATTATATCGACGTAACGATTGATGGCGCAGACGAAATCGCTCCAGATTTTTCAGGAATCAAAGGGGGCGGCGGTGCGTTATTATTCGAAAAAATTGTTGCCGAACAATCAAAAAGTGTTATCTGGATTGTAGACGAATCAAAAATGGTCGACTACTTAGGTCGTTTCCCATTACCAGTGGAAGTGGTACCTTATGGGTCAGAACAATTATTCAAACGTTTTGAAGCGCTAGGATACAAGCCAACATTCCGCGAACGTGACGGAGAACGTTACTTAACCGATAGCAAAAACTACATTATCGACTTGGATGTCTATCCAATTAAAGACCCAATCGCATTTGGAGAAAAAATCAAAGGCATGACAGGCGTGGTAGAGCAAGGTCTCTTCACAAACATGACGGATATCGTGCTTGTAGGAACTCCTGATGGGGTTGTCGTAAAACAATTCTAAAAAATAACCGCTTAGAGTCAGCACAGATGCGTGATTCTAAGCGGTTTTTGTTATAGTGTATTTTTAATTTTTTGAATCTCTTCTTCAGATAATCCGGTGTGTTTCATGATTTCTGTGATAGGAAGATTCATTTTAAGAAATGCCAAAACTTGACCTTCTTTAAGTCCAGCTTCTCTAGCGGTCTCTTTGGCATATTCGATTGTTTTCCAATAGACTTCTTCGTATTTTTCCATTTGTTCCGCCATCTTCATTTCCTCCGAATCTAAATTATAGAAATCAACAACAGCATAAGCGTCTTGAATTTCTTTGGATGCTTTTGCCGTGATTGTACCATTTTTAAGGAAATTTCTCCACTCATTGAAGGCTTCGTCCTGGTTGGATAATGTGGTTGCTAAATTGACGAGATAAACACGCTCGAAAGGTTGATCTTTTTCATTTAAAACTTCTCGATTTTTCTCTAAATTTACAAGACCGATTTCTACTCTTGGTTCAGGATCTTCTTTAAAAACAGAAAAATCGGTTACGACAATCGAAACAACAGGTTTATAGGTTTGATGGCCTGCAGAATAACTCTCCATATAAGTTGATGCCATATAATAGCGAATGCGTTCAAAGAAGCCTCGATGCTTGTATAGTTGCATTTCAATGATAATATCAATTCCTTCTTCTGTTGTTGCGGCAATATCCACGATGGTTTGGTACATTTCTAAATTTACTCCAGCGAGATTCTCACGATATTTTTGAATTTGATATGGATTAGTTGGTTTTACATTAGATAATTTCATCCCAGTCACAACTTGAATAAAATTTTGTAAGATATATTCTTTCCCCTCGCTTGTCATCATTTTTTTAAACATTAAATCATTTGTTGGTAAAATCTTTCTCATTTTTCATCCCTCCTATTCTGAGATACGACAAAAAAGAAGGAGGGCATTTCAATTTGTGTGCGAAAATCAAGGAGGAGTGTGCTATACTAGTAAAGATTTAGTATTGAAAGGATCTGATGAAATGTCATTATTCATGGAAAAAAGAAAAGGATTGCTATGCACATTTGCTATTGCGGTTGTCTCAGTGATGCTCGATAAGCTATTCCCAGTCATCGGGAGTGCGGTATTTGCCATTATTTTAGGGATGGCCTTGAACCAATTTTGGAAAATCCCAAGTGATTTTAGACCGGGGATTAATTATTCAGCGAAAAAATTATTACATTACTCCATTATCGCGCTAGGATTTACAATGTCGTTTGCGCAAGTGAGCCAAACAGGTGCGTCATCGTTCCCAGTGACAATCGTGACTATCTCGATTGCGTTTCTAACAGCGCTATTTGTAGGGAATTTCTTCAAATTATCCCGTCCGTTGAAGATTCTTGTAGGTTTCGGAACTGCGATTTGCGGGGGCTCTGCGATTGCGGCAGCTTCACCGATTATTAAAGCAGAAGACGATGAAGTCGCGTTGTCGATTTCAACCATATTCCTATTCAACGTCATCGCGGTATTTCTCTTCCCATTCTTAGGACATATGATGGGCATGGACGCGTCTCAGTTCGGACTTTTCGCAGGGACAGCGATTAACGATACATCAAGTGTGGTCGCAGCTGGCGCAAGTTACAGTGCAGAAGCCTTAGAAATCGCGACAATCGTGAAACTTACTCGTGCGTTGATGATTGTTCCAGCCTGCCTCGTATTATCATTTGTCGAAGCACGTCGCATGAAACAAGAAGGACAAAGCGTTCAATGGAAGAATATCGTGCCAATGTTTATCATTTGGTTCATGGTCGCTTCCATCATTACAAGTGTGGGATTATTCCCGAATTTCCTTGTACCGTATGCAAAATTAGCGTCTAACTGGTTGATGGCGATGGCATTAGCAGGTATCGGTATGCAAGTATCCTTCCAACAATTCAAAGAAGCAGGGGCAAAACCAATCTTAACCGGTTTAGCTACTTGGTTTATGGTGACTGTCACTAGCTTAATCATGCAGTACTTCGTTTTATAGAAAGGACGTCTCATGAAAAGATTATTAGGACTCGGGTTCTGGATTAGCGTCTTGTACTTTGTCTTATATACAAAAATCCCAGCGCTACAAGCTTTCGTGAGTACACCAGTAGGGCCGTATGTGCATGTTGCGATGGTTGTTTTACTCATTGTGGGGATTTTCTTCTACGTACTGCGCATTATCCATTACTTATTTTTCCCGTAGACATAGAAAAGAGCTTAGGCAATCGCCTAAGCTCTTTTGCTTTTAACGTTGTGCAAGATGTTTCCAATCAATCCCGCGGGCATCACACCAGTTTTGGAGGCTTGGTGCGACCACAATAGGAGCTTGTTGGAGACTAGAAATACTATCCGCACCGACAAGCGTTAAGATCGTTGTCAGTTGCTCTTTCCATGTTTGAACCGTATGGATGGCGTCTGGAAGGGAGTCGTCTTTACGTACGAGATGCAACATTTCACCAGACAATCCGACTAGGCTGGCTCCAAGCGCAAAACATTTGGCTATGTCCATCGGCGTCTTCACACCGCCAGAAGCGATGATTGGGGTGCGGCTTCCTTGGGCTTCCATGAGCGACGTCAATGTCGTTTGGCCCCAGTCTTCTAGGAAATCAAGTTTATCTTCCTTGCGACGGCCGTTTTCGATTTTGGCGAAATTCGTACCGCCAGTACCGCTAATATCGATGGCAGCTACACCAATACTCTCTAGTTGTGTGATGGCTTCACGGCTAAACCCGAATCCGACTTCTTTTACGATAACGGGAACGGCACTCGCTTTGACGATTTCTTCGATGTTTTTAAGCCAATTGCTAAAGACGCGGTCTCCCTCTGGCATCACGAGTTCTTGTGCACGGTTGACGTGAATTTGAATCGCGTTGGCTTCGATGAATTCGACAGCGCGTTTAGCAGCCTCAGTATCGTAATGCGCACCAAGATTCGCGAAGAGGATTCCATTTGGATTTTCCTGGCGAATCACCTTGAAGCTTTGTGCACTTTCAGGAAATTTCATCGCGATACTCATCGAACCAGTCGCCATTGCCATGCCTGTTTCACGAGCCAAGACGGCTAAGCGCTGGTTTAACGCAGTCGTGAGTGGGCTACCACCCGTGATGGCGTTGATGAAAAAGGGAACATCGAAGGTAAGCTCACCAAGCTTGGTCTGAAGCGACACATCAGCAACATCCACCGTTGTGAAGGGATGATGCACGAAGCGCGTTTCCATAAACTCGGGAGCGCTCGTTGCACGGTATTGCTGGTTCGCATGACCTACGTGTTCGTCCTTTCGATTCATTTGTTGTTGAAATAAATCCATCATTAATCTCCTTTACCAGGCTTCAGCGATAGAAAGCGGAAGCACTTGAATTTGAGCCTTGGCCCATTGAGTTTCAATTTGTTGTCTTTGAGTTTCGTTTGGTGTAAAGCAAATGCCACAGTCGCCACCACCAGCACCGGATGTTTTTGCGCAGGCACCATTTTGTTCTGCGAGGTCGCAGAGTGTTTGGAGCGCAGGGGTTTCAATCACTAGCTGCATCACTTGTGCAAATTCATTTAAGAGTGCACGGTTGGCACGGATGCCTTCTTGTAAGGCTGGGATGTCTTGTTTGTTCCAAGCACTTTGTAGGCCTTGAACGATGGCATGACTCTTTGCGAGAAATTCCTTGTAAAAGGCGCTATCGGTTTCGACTTTGCGTTTCTTCTCAGTGGCTTGAATGAGTGAATCGGTGATAGCGACTTGTCCCGTCCATCCTACTAAGAGGGTGAAGTCTGGAATTTCTGGAAGACGTATAATGGTGAGGTCTTTCCAGTCGGCATCACAAATGACTTTAATCGATTGGCTTTGTAATTGTTTGAGTAAACTGCATCTGTCTGGACTTGTGTAATAGACCATTCCTCCAAAAGAAGAGGCCGCGATATCTCCAAAGGATCCACGTTGGGATAAGCGGAGATTCGTTAACACACTTAACTTATAGACGAGTAGAGGCGTGCGCGGAGTCTTGTAAAAATCAAGAATAGCTTGAATTGTTGCGACGACAACGGCACCGCTGGAACCGAGTCCGTATTTAATGCCACGTTTAGCGTCATCGAGTTCACTTGTTATCGAAAGCGAGTAGAGGGCGGTTGTTGGTGTTCCGCATTCACGAATATACTGTTCTGCGACCAAAATCGCTTCTTCGACTAGTTTATAGGGATGGTCTTCCTTTGCACGGAACAGTTTACCTTTACGAGTCCATTCCACAACGACGTCTGAATTTTGCGTAGAGGTTAGAGTTCCAACACTAGTAGCTTCGTCGATTGTGACGGTTAAGTAGCGCGACACCGCTGCAACAATGGCACCGTGTCCGGGTTCGACAACCGCATATTCTCCGGCGATAAAGAGTTTACCGGGAGCTTTTGAAGTAATCGTCACGCACTCACTTCCCTTCAAAAGCCGCACGAGAAGCGTTCCATTCGTCTTCTGTCAATGTACGAATGCCTTCTCCTGGAAGCGTTGGGATGAGTTTTTCACTCGGGAATACTTTGCCAAGTTCTTCCATAATCGCAGGAATATCACTCGCCTTGCAGATGACTTTGACGTTTGGCCCAGCATCCATCGTGAAGTAGGCCGGAATACCTCGTTCTTCTCGAATCGTGCGAATCGTTTGTTGGGCGATAATACTCTCCGGTTCGAAATAACAGAATGGAGGATTACTTGCCAGCATCGTAGCGTGCATTTTCATGCCGTTAAATTCCGCAATAGAGCCGATACGATGAATGTCGCGGTCCTTGATGGCCTCTTTGATGTCGGCTAAATCGGTTGGCGCTGAAGTGATCCAACCTTCGTAAAACGGAGAAGTAGAAACGGTCAATTCCATGCCGGCGCGACTCGAAATTTTCTTCTCGGCCGCACTCACGACGATAATAATCATCCCGATGTCAAAGTTCGCATCGTCGACAGGGATGGCCATACTGTTCTCGTTGGAGTCACCCTTATTCCATTCAACAAATCCGCCAAAGAGACTACGAGTAGCACTGCCGCTTCCACGACGCGCATAAGTCGATAATTGTTGGGCAGGCAACTGAAGGCCTGTCGCCTCGTTCATCGCACCAGCTAGTGCCGCGAAGGCGGAAGCAGAGCTCGCAAGTCCTGCAGCTGTTGGGACGAAGTTTAAGCTTTCCACACGTGCACGACGCGTATCTCCAGTTTCAGCGCGGAACAAGTCTAAGAAGCGTGTAATTTTAGCCGTCGCCGCTTCGTCTTGTCTAGCACCGTTGAGATAGAACTCATCTTCTGTTAAAGCGTCTGTGAGTTCGACTTTTGTATCGGTATAGAAGGCTTCGAGGGTCAAAGAAAGGCTACTGTTCATCGGAATGAAGAGCTCCTTATTTTCCTTGCCCCAATATTTAATCAGTGCGATATTCGTATGCGCACGCGTGATTCCAATGTTCGATGTCATTTGGTATTCTCCTTTTTCGCCAGCGACTGAATCCAGACCGCCTGCGCTCCTTGTTTCATGAATTGTTCTTGTAAATGAAGGGCGTCTTCCTCGGTTTCAACGAGAGCAATCATGCATCCGCCAAGGCCACCACCTGTGACTTTTGCCCCAAGAGCGTTGTTTTGATGGGCCGTATCGACGAGTGTATCGATGATGTCATGAGACACGCCGAGTTGTTGGAGGCGCTCATGATTTTCACTCATCAGTTGCCCTAGTTTTTGAGGGTTTTGTTCCTCGATGGCCGCTTTCGTTTCATTCACGATCGCGCCAATCGATTGAACTGCATCCGCACCTGTTTCCTGTGTAGTAGGGTCGATGATGCGATCTTGCAAGGTACTCACATGCTGCACCGCTTGTTTCGTATTCCCAGTGACCCCAGAGTCAGCAATCACGAGGTATGCTGGCATATCGAGGTGGAGTGTTTGTAGTTCTTGTTCTTTTTTGAAAAATACAGGACGCGTCCCGCTCGTTGTCGCCGTATCCACACCGCTCGGATTTCCATGCGAAATGGTTTCTGCGCCTTGAACGATGTCCCATAGCGTTTCTTCAGGAAGAGTCGCATCACAAAAATCGAAAATGGCACGCACCACCGCAACGCTGACGGCAGCGCTCGAGCCCATTCCACGTTCTGCAGGAATCGTTGACTCAATCGAGAGCGTAAAAGTATGAGCCATCACTTCTTTTGCAGAGGCCGCTTTGAACGCTTCGCGAATCGCAAATTGTAGCCCCGCCATTGAAGTCGGCATCTCGTTTACGTCACCTGTATAAAGTTCACATTGAATCATTTGGCCCTCTTTTGCAGAGACGATATCCGCCCTCACGTAAACCGCGTCAATTGGCAGTGCAATCGCTGGTTCGTGGTACACAACGGCATGTTCACCGGCTAGAATAATCTTTCCATTTGCCAGACCTGTTCCTGTTTGTGGTTTCATACGACAAATCCTTTCCTTATATTCACTTTTCATTCTACTAAATCCACGCCTTTACGTAAACAAACACGGCGATTTCATGGGAAAAACTTAAGATAATGAAAAATAGAAACCGTGTTCAACATGTGGTACAATTCAAGAATAGGACTCAGTAGCTGAAGGAGACGAATCCGTTGAAAGAAAACGAGACGTATTACCAAATTAAACGAGAAGAGTGGAGCCAGTACGAAGGTGCGCATCCATTCACAATGACGAGAGAAGAACTTGCGCACTTAACCTCATTAAATGACCGCATTTCCCTTCAGGACGTGCAAGAAGTGTATGTGCCAATGCTCGATTATTTCGATTTATACTTTAAAAAACATATTGAATTACGCACGGAGGAACAGCAATTTCTTCATCAAACGAAGAAGACGGTGCCGTTTATTATCGGGGTTTCTGGGAGTGTGGCCGTCGGGAAGAGTACGACTGCCCGCTTGATGCAAACGATGCTACAACAACGCTACCCGAATAAGCGCGTTTTCCTAATGACCACAGACGGATTCTTATTACCGACGCAGGAGCTGATTAACCGCGGTATCTTAGATCGCAAGGGGTTCCCGGAAAGTTACGACATGGAAGCTCTCGTTCATTTCTTACTCGAAGTGAAGACTGGAAATCCAAGCGTGGATGCGCCGGTCTACTCGCATGAGATTTACGATATTGTGCCAGGGGAAGTGCAGACGATTGAGTCTCCCGACATCTTGATTGTTGAGGGGATTAATGTGTTGCAACTGCCGCCAAATCGTGAAATCTACGTGAGTGATTTCTTCGACTGGTCGATTTTCGTAGATGCCGATGCAACGCTGATTGAGCAATGGTACTTGGAGCGTTTCGAGCTCTTGATGGACCGTGCGAAATCACAGCCGGATAACTATTACTATCAATATGCGATTGGGAATCGTGCGGACGCGATTGCGATGGCGAAAGATGTGTGGCAGAAGACTAACCTGAAGAACCTTAAAGAATACATCTTACCAACGAAAACCCGCGCTGACTTCATCCTACATAAAACAGTCGGACATCACATAGACTACGTTCAGATAAAGAAATACTAAAATGTTTAAATCGATTACTATGAATCCTTGCGGATTTGTTTATAGTCGCTGTAATGGGGCACCGGATTGAGCCTACGTCTCAATCTCTACCAAGCTTCAAACTGACTCTACGGGTTTCACCCTAGAGTCAGTAATTCACATTGGTTGCTATCCCCCATTACTGCGATTATAAAATCCGCTCGATTTTCCGTAATCGATTTTTTATTTAGGATAGGAGACCGAGCGTTCAGAAATGGAACGTTGGACTGGAACAACGCAAAGGACTCGATCCGAGTCGTGCGGCTGTTTCAGGAAACGCACGCCATTTCTGCGAGGTTGACTTCGACTATTTGTACAAAGTCATATTTACTCTGTTTTTGTAGGTGAAGCGGTACGGGGTTCTTAGTAAGAGTACGGGGAATCGTAAGAAAGAGTACATCTTTGTTCATTGCAAAAAAAGTAAAAATAAAATGTAAAAATCTCTTGACATTTTTAGGTAGGATAGTATAATTTGAAATGTAAAGAGCTCTTAACATTATTACAAAAATTTGGAGGAACAAAGCCATGAAAAAGATGGATGAAATGGACAGAGATATTCAGTTGCGTTCTGAGGCGTGGGGCTATAAAACAGCGCTTTTGGGTTTATGTGCATGGACAGGATTTAATATCTATCAAGCACTTGTTGGTGGTGGCAAACTTGAAATGCTTCCTTGTTTAATTTTGCTCTTATCTGTAAGTGTGCAAGGATTTGCTCAAACCGCAATGAAACGCAATATGATTGCTGGTGATGAAGAGTATAAAGAACCAAATAAACTTGTTCAAGGAGTCATTCTAGCAGTTGTCACTGTTATCGTAGTATTGGCTGTTGGCGTTTATTTTTTTCAGAAAGCGTGATGGCATATGAAAAATAATATTAAACAGCTAAGAAAAGCAGCAGGATTGCGACAAGAGGATATGGCAAAAACGTTGGGTGTAAGCAGACAGACCATTATTGCCATTGAGAATGATAAATATAATCCTACCCTTGAACTTGCTATGAAGATTGCAAGGTTACTCCAGCTCAATGTTGAAGAGATTTTTGTGTTAGAGGACTAAAAAGGCATAACTGAATACTCAATAAATGAAGAGAGATTCCTATTCGTTGGGGAATCTCTTTTTTTGTAAAATCCATAAAAAATCTGTTTAAAACGCGGGATAGTAGTGGTAAAATGTAGGTGAAAAATTGTAGCTTGTAGTATGGTTTCTTTAACAATGAGGTGAGGACATGTACTTAAAAAGTGATCAAGATAAACATCAAAAATTGCCGACCTATGGAGTTGGGCCGTATCTCGTGGTGTGTATAATTGCGATGAATTTGACAGGGTGGCTGCTGAATAAGTCTGCGCTTGAGAGTGGACTGTTAACGGGTGGATTCAAAGATTTGTTTGATTTAATTGGATTCATCTTAATGTTCGTTGCGACGAGAATCTGGTGGCTTAGCGTGGTGAAGTCAGATATTGATACGAGCATCCAAAACAATGAACTCAAGACGACTGGAATCTACGCGCGCACACGCAATCCAATTTACTTTTCATGGTGGCTCTGCGGCATCGGGAGTATCCTAACCATGCATAATGTGTGGTTATTGCTTCTGATTCCAATTCAGTGGGTGATCTTAACCGTCGTGATTCGAAATACCGAGGAAAAATGGCTCTATGAACTGCACGGAGAGGCCTATAAGGAATACTGTGCAAAAGTGAATCGATGGATTCCGCTGAAGAAAATTTTATTTTAGAATCGCCAAGACAAAAGAATCAAGGTGAGAGTGATGGCGAAAAAGGATTCTTTAAAGCAACAAAAGTTTATGTCGTTTATGTTTAGAGGAAAAGAAATTTTCAAACCACTAAACACGGGGCATATTGACGAAAGAGTGAGTTGTATCCGAGAATATGTGGCCAATATTTACTTTTACACCAAAGATGGCTACACGATTATGATTGACGCTGGATATAACTATGACAAACTTGCCGAAAAAATGCGGTGGCTTGATATTCGACCGGAAAGTATCAACGAGATTATCGTAACTCACCAGGATACGGACCACGTTGGAGCGATAGAAGTTGATAGCCAGGGGTTATTTAAAACGGCAAAAATCTATGTGGGCCGTGTGGAAAATGAGTACTTGGAAGGGCGAGTTCGTCGCAAAGTGTATTGGGGGCTGTATAAACTTCCGCAAGTGCATATCGAAAATGACAAAACATTGATAGAAGATGGGGAGATTTTCTATATTCACGATATTAAAATCGAAGCCTTCCTTGTGCCTGGTCATACGTGGGGACATTTAGTGTATTTAATCGATGATGCGTATTTGTTCACTGGAGACACGATTTGGTTTGGTGCGGACGGTGGTTATGCGTTTTTAAACACGCTCGCAGAAGATAGAAAATTACAAAGTGTGTCGTTGAAACGACTAGAAGAAAAGCTCAGAAAGAGAAATCTTTCGCTAAAAATCATTACAGGGCATACAGGATGGACAGATGATTTTGAGTTTGCATTTCGCCATGTGGATGAAATCTGCAATGCCTTGAGGCGCAAACCGAAAGTGAAAGATCCGAAAGCTCCGTATGATGGGTTTGATGAAAGTGACGATACCGAGAAAAAAGCAAGAACGGTAATTCTTGAAAAATGTTAAATGAATACAATCTCTAGCCAGTAGCATGTCTATTGGCTAGTTTTTTTGTTACATTGTAAGTAAGTTTAAAAATATAAGGTAATATTTAAATTATTTGTTTTGCGAATATCAAAATAAAATTGAAAAAAGTAAGGTTTCAAGGATGAGTATTTGGTATAATGGCAATGAACTCAAAAAATGATTAGGGGTAGGATAAATGAATTTAAAGGAGCAACAAAAACAAGCTAAAGCATTCATTGAAAGATGGAAAGATAGAGGGAACGAACGACAAGATACACAATCGTTTTGGTTAGATTTATTGCGATCCGTATATGGAATTGAAAATCCTTCTGAATATATTAAATTTGAAGATACTGTAATGATGGATCATACAAGTTTTATGGATGGTTATATCGATACTACGAAAGTTCTAATTGAACAAAAAGGCTCAAACAAAGATCTTTCAAAAGCAATTAAGCAATCAGATGGATCCATGTTAACACCTTTCCAACAGGCAAAACGCTATTCTGCAAATTTAGCGTATTCAAAACAACCACGTTGGATTATTACTTGTAATTTTAGAGAGTTCTATGTTTATGATATGGATAAACCTCATGGGGAACCTACTGTTATTCGCTTAGAAGATTTAGAAAAAGAAGCTTATAGGCTTGAATTTATAGTTGGTACAACAAATGAGCATCTTGAACGTGAAATGGCCATTTCGATGGAAGCTGGAGAGATTGTTAAAGAAATCTATTCGGGACTTCTACAGCAGTATAAAAATCCTGAAAATCCAGAGAGTCTCCATGCGATGAATCAGCTAATTGTTCGATTAGTTTTCTGTTTCTATGCAGAAGATGCGGGAATGTTTGGCAAGAAGACTATGTTCCATGATTATTTAGCACGTTTTTCTAGTCGTGATTTCAGACGTGGATTGCTGGATTTATTTAATGTGTTAAATACACCAATTGATGAGCGTGATCCTTATCTAGATGATGAATTATCTGCATTCCCATATGTTAATGGTGGAATGTTTGCTGAAAATAATCTTGAGGTACCACAGTTTACGGATGAACTCCGCGAATCAATCTTAGAACATGCTTCTTCAAGTTTTGACTGGTCAGAAATTAGTCCTACAATTTTTGGGGCGGTATTTGAATCTACATTGAATCCGGAAACACGACGTAGCGGTGGTATGCACTATACATCAATTGAAAATATTCATAAAGTGATTGATCCGTTGTTTTTAGATGCGCTGAAAGAAGAATTAAATGAAATCAGACAAATTAAACAACCGGCTACCTTGAAAAATCGTGCTCAACAATTTCAAGAAAAACTATCTCGATTGGTATTCTTTGACCCAGCTTGTGGCTCGGGAAACTTCTTAACGGAAACCTATTTGTCACTAAGACGATTAGAAAATGAAGCTATTAAATTATATGTAGGAGACACAGTGCTTCTTGATGTTGGGTATGACTTAGTAAAAGTTAAGATCAGTCAGTTATACGGAATTGAGATTAACGATTTTGCGGTGTCTGTTGCGAATGCTGCATTGTGGATTGCGGAGAGTCAAATGTTGGAAGAGACGATGAGCATTGTATACTCTAATATTGATTTTCTACCAATCAAATCATATAGCCATATTGTAGAAGGAAATGCATTGAGACTTAATTGGGAGGAAGTTGTTCCAAAAGATAAATTAAGTTATATCATTGGGAACCCTCCGTTCTTAGGTGCAAGATTGATGTCGAGTTCTCAAAAAGAAGATATGTTACATGTATTTGGCAAATTAAAAGGAGTAGGAAATCTAGATTATGTTTCTGCATGGTATCGTAAATCTGCAGAATTAATTCAAAATACAAAAGTTGAAGTAGCTTTGGTATCAACTAACTCTATAACTCAAGGAGAACAAGTGGCTATTCTTTGGAAAAATCTAATGTTAGATTTTGAAATTATCATTAATTTTGCATATTTACCATTTGTTTGGAATAGTGAAGCAAAAGATAAAGCCAAAGTACATTGTGTTATTGTAAGTTTTGCTGTAGAAGATAGAAAAGAAAAACTTTTATTTGATACAAAAAATCAGATAAATAAAGTAAATAGAATAAATGGATATTTAATCGAGGCAGATAGTATTTTTATTGAAAATAGAAAAGTTTCATTAAGTAATATAAAAGATATAAATTATGGAAGTTTTGCTTTAGATGATGGTAATTTTACGATATCTGAAGAAGAATATATAGATATAATTTCTAAAGACAAACCAGCTCAATCATTTTTAAAATCTTTCGTTGGAGCTAAAGAACTTTTAAATTCAATTAACAGATATTGTATATGGCTTCAAAATATACCTCCAAATGAAATAAGAAAATCATTTGTTGTTATGAAAAAAGTTGAAGCTGTAAGAATTTGGAGGGAAAATAGCAAGAGGGGAAATACTTTAGCGTTAGCGAAAACACCTACTTTGTTTGCGGAAATAAGGCAACCCATAGAAAATTATTTAGCAGTACCTACTGTTTCTTCGGAAAAAAGAAAATATATTCCGATGGCTTTTTTATCAAAGGATGTTATAGCATCTAATCAAATTTATACAATATCAGGAGCAGACCTTTATGACTTTGCAATTTTAACCTCTAATGTTCATATGGCTTGGATGCGCACAGTTGCTGGAAGGCTTAAGTCAGATTATCGTTATTCTGCTAAAATTGTTTACAACAACTTTCCTTGGCCAACAGTTACAGAGGAACAGAAGGAATTTATAGCTAATACAGCTCAAGGGATCCTAGACGCACGTGCACTTTATCCAGATAGCTCATTAGCAGACCTTTACGATGAATTAACTATGCCTGTTGAATTGCGGAAAGCTCATCAAGCTAATGATATTGCTGTTATGAAAGCATATGGAATGATTAAGAAAGTAGACGGGAAAGACACTTTCTTAACTGAAAGTGAAACGGTAGCAAAACTATTTGAAATGTACCAAGAATTAACTGAAAAGAAATAAAGCAATCTCTAGCCAGTAGCATGTCTATTGGCTAGTTTTTTGTAAAAAAGCAAAAAGTAGCATATTTGCTACTGTGATATGCTACATTTCAAAAAATAAAAACACAATTTTTTGTCGTGATGTCAACAGTTAGAAACATTGATTTGATAATGTTTGTAAAGGTTGCGGTGAGCGAGTGTACACTCTATATACTAATTTATATATCCGAATGAAAGCTTGGTGTGACGCGAAAAACGGGGGGTTAAAAATCCGAACAAAAAATTCAGTTTTTTTAAGTAATTTTCGTGCTTTTCTGTT
>CAUVJW010000016.1:0-21868 GCA_963552295.1 uncultured Streptococcus sp.
TCGATTAAAAAACGGATGGACGATTTTGCCCATCCGTTTTCTTAATTTCAGCAATTTTGCGAGTCAGCCTCACACCATGCGTAATCCGGTTCGGTCTCCTTAGAACAGTCGACCTCACACCTTAAGATTACATGCTTTCGTGCATTGTACGGTTGATTACGTCTAATTGTTGTTCACGAGTTAATTTAATGAAGTTAACTGCGTAACCAGATACACGAATTGTTAATTGTGGGTATTCTTCTGGGTGTTCCATAGCATCTAATAATGTATCACGGTTGAATACGTTGATGTTTAAGTGGTGACCACCTTTAGAAGCGTAACCATCTAACATAGAAACTAAGTTTTCTTCTTGTACATCTAATTCACGTCCTAAAGCTTTAGGAATGATTGAGAATGTATTTGAGATACCATCTAATGCATATTTGTAAGGTACTTTAGCAACTGATGATAATGAAGCTAATGCTCCGTGTGTGTCACGACCATGCATTGGGTTAGCACCTGGTGCAAATGGTTCGCCAGCACGACGTCCATCAGGAGTGTTACCTGTCTTCTTACCATAAACTACGTTAGAAGTAATTGTAAGGATAGAAGTTGTATGTTTAGCATTACGGTAAGTTTTATGTTTTTTAACTTTAGTCATGAATTCTTTCAATAACCAAACAGCGATTTCGTCAGCACGATCATCGTTGTTACCATATTTAGGGAAGTCGCCTTCTACTTCATAGTCAACAACAACGCCATCTTCGTCACGAATAGTTTTAACTTTCGCATATTTAATAGCTGATAATGAGTCAACTGCTACTGAGAATCCAGCGATACCAGTTGCCATTGTACGTAGAATTTCAGTGTCATGTAATGCCATTTCAATTCTTTCGTAGCTGTATTTATCATGCATGTAGTGGATGATGTTTAATGTGTTTAAGTATAAACCACAAATCCATTCCATCATGTCGTTATATTTTTCCATTACTTCGTTGTAGTCTAAGTACTCTGAAGTAATTGGTTGATATTTAGGACCAACTTGTGCTTTAGATTTTTCATCGATACCACCGTTGATCGCATATAATAATGTTTTCGCTAAGTTAGCACGAGCTCCGAAGAATTGCATTTGTTTACCGATACGCATAGCAGATACACAGCAAGCAATTCCGTAGTCGTCGCCCCACTCTGGACGCATTACATCATCGTTTTCATATTGGATTGCAGATGTATTAATAGAAGTTTTAGCTGCAAACAATTTGAAGTTTTCTGGTAAACGAGTTGACCATAGAACTGTTAAGTTTGGTTCTGGAGCTGGTCCTAAGTTTACTAATGTGTGTAAGAAACGGAAACTGTTCTTAGTTACTAATGGACGTCCGTCTTCACCAACACCGGCGATTGATTCTGTTACCCAAGTTGGGTCTCCTGAGAATAATGCGTTGTATTCTGGTGTACGAGCGAATTTAACTAAACGTAATTTCATAACGAAGTGGTCAACAAGTTCTTGTGCTTGTTCTTCAGTTAATGTTCCGTTTTCTAAGTCACGTTGTACATAGATATCTAAGAATGTTGAAGTACGTCCAAGAGACATAGCCGCACCATTTTGTTCTTTAATAGCTGCTAAATATCCTAAGTATAACCATTGGAAAGCTTCGCGAGCGTTAGAAGCTGGTTTAGAAATATCGAATCCGTAGATGTTACCTAATTCTTTTAATTCTAATAATGCACGGTATTGTTCTGAAACTTCTTCACGTAAACGAATTACATCGTCTGACATAGTGCCATCGCCAATGTTAGCGAAGTCTTTTTGTTTTTCAGCGATTAAACGATCAACCCCGTATAAAGCTACACGACGGTAGTCACCGATGATACGTCCACGTCCGTAAGCATCTGGTAAACCTGTGATAACACCTGATTTACGAGCTGCACGCATTTCTGGAGTGTAAGCATCGAATACACCTTGGTTGTGAGTTTTACGCCAGTCACGGAAGATACGAGAAATTTCTTCGTCGATCTTGAATCCGTAAGCTTCAGCTGATTGTTCACTCATACGAATACCACCAAATGGTTGTAAGCTACGTTTGAATGGTTTTTCAGTTTGGAAACCAACAACTGTTTCTAAATCTTTGTTTAAGTAACCAGGACCATGTGAAGTGATTGTTGATACAACTTTAGTGTCCATATCTAAGACACCACCAGCTTCACGTTCTTGTTTGTTCAAGTCCATTACTTGTGCCCATAAAGCTTTAGTAGCTTCAGTAGGTCCAGCTAAGAAACTGTCGTCTCCTTCATAAAGTGTGTAGTTTTCTTGGATAAAGTCACGGACGTTAACTTCTTCTTTCCATACTTTACCTTTGAAACCGTTCCATTGTTCCATAAATTTTTCCTCCTTAGATAATTGGTTGTGAAACTTATAACAGCTATCTACATGAATATTATAACACAATAAAAATTAGTTGCAATACTTAAGTGTAAAAAAATACAAAGATTTTGTTAAATATTGCTATAATCGCGATTTTAATGTGTTAAAAGTTGTGAAAGATGTATTATAACAGGATATTTTGCTGTACTATTTTTTTGAAACAGAATGAAAAATTTCACAATCTAAGGTTCTGTATTCACAATATGTCTCTTTTCTTACTTTATTTTCACTAAGCAAAAATAAAAAAAGAGTATTATCGAAATAAATCCGATAATACTCTTTATAATTTAGCGTTCCAGGAGGGATTCGAACCCCCGACCGTTCGCTTAGAAGGCGAATGCTCTATCCTACTGAGCTACTGAAACAGTACTAAATTAGTATACCTAAAGACGAACATTCTGTCAATTGATTTTACAGCTTTATTACGACTCTTCTGTTTCTTTTTCTTTGCTCTCTGTATTCTTCTTTTTAGAGAGAAACATGCAGATATAGATAACGAACATCACTACTGCCATAATTAGCACTCTTGCTGCTAAGGCAAAATTATATAATGCTGCAATCGCACTTAACGCAAAGAAAATAATGGTCATATTTCTAACCGTTTCAAGAATTGGGCGTTTCCTTCCCATTGGATTTGGTCTATTATCCATTGTTACTCCTTCATCTCTTTCGTTTTATACATTAATAGCGCCGAAGCAATAGCTACGTTCAGCGACTCTGCTTTTCCAAACATCGGAATCGTCACTACAACATCCGCTAAATCAACCACGTCATCAGAGACTCCTTGGCCTTCATTACCAACGACGATAGCAACATCTGTTGAGCCTTGTAAGATAGTGTAGTCTTTTGAATCACGGTGAAGTGCTGTTACAGCCACTTGCACACCTTTATCTTTAAGCGTTGGCAAGTAATCTTTCAAATCCGCTTGAAAAACTGGGATATGAAAATGGCTTCCTTGCATGGATCGAAGAACTTTATCGTTATATAAATCTACTGTCCCTGTTCCTAATACAACTGCATCAAATCCGGCAGCATCTGCTGTTCTCACAATCGTTCCTAAATTACCAGGATCTTGAACTGCATCTAACACAATGAAGCGACCGCTATAAGGCAATGAATCCTGTTTAACAATCTTCACAACTGCTATAATCCCTTGAGTGGTTTCAGTCATTGATAACTTATGAAAGACATCTTGAGAAACAACTAGCACCTGTACATCAGTTTGAGTTAACAGATTTTGGTAATCTTCAAGACAATTACTAGTAACCACAATCAATTCAATCGGAGCTTTCTCTTTAATCGCTTCTTCTACAAGATGCTCTCCTTCAAGAAGATACATCCCTGCTTTCTTACGCCCTTTTGCAGTCTGAAGTTTGACAAGCTCTTTAATTTTTTCATTTTTAGGTGAACTAATGATATCCATACAACTACCCTTTTAATCCTTCTATTGTATTCATGAGTTTCTTGACTTCTACTTTTTGATTCTGATGAAATCCACATTTCATAGGTACAACATAAGTTTCCTCTTTATCAAGATATTGCAATGTTAATTTGGGATTTCCTAAAAGTTTCTTCTCCATGGAAACCTTTTGAATGCGTTCTGAAGGGATAACGATTGGTCTATTCGCTCTCCATACACCTTCTTTAGAAGTTTCAAAAAGAACGAAACCATCTTTAGCCCAATAGAGTACAAAGGTTTGCTCCCCTTTTTCCAAAGCCACTAAGCTATCAGTATCCGTCATTTCGAATCCAAAAAAACTAATTTGACTTTTTAAATCCTCGATGATTTCCATTCTTATTCCCCTTCTTTCGTTTCTGAGTTGGTTTCTTAGAACTTACTTCTTTCTTTTTCGGTTGTGTGACTGGTTTTAATTGTCCTGCATATAGTTCAAACTGAACTAGTTTATGTTTCCCTGCAACCTTCTTCAAGTCTCTTAGTTCGCGGTCATTTACGAGGCTAAGTACTAACCCTTCTTTTCCCATACGTCCTGTACGTCCAGAACGGTGGGTATATTGTTCTGTTGAATCTGCAATATCATAATGAATGACAAGTGGTAAATCTTCAATATCGAGGCCACGTTGTGCGACATCGGTACTTAGTAAGAATGGAATCTGTCCCTTCTTAAATAAGTCGATAGCTTTCTTACGTTCCGTTTGATGAGCGTCACTTGATAAAAGTGCAACTGGAACTTGATGATACGCTAACTTCTCGCCAAGTAATGCTGCATTTGCAATCGAATTGACAAACACTAATGCTTGGTTTGCATTTTCTGAGAAAGCAAGCTTTCTTAACACTTCATCACGTTTTCTAGTTGGACATTCAATATATCCATGGGTTACGTTCGAATGAGCAGAGTTCCCCTCTGAAACTTCAACAAAAGTCGGAAGCATATTAATCCATTTATTAACTTCTTCTAAATTCTTATTCTTTGTTGCAGAGAAACAAAGCACTTGTCTTTCAGAAGGAAGTTTCTTTACAAGTTCTCTTGTGTTATTCAATTGTTCTGGATCGAGTAAATAATCTGCCTCGTCTAATACAAGCATCTCTACTTGGTGTAGCTTTAATTTACGAAGCTTAGAAAGTTCTAGTAATCGTCCAGGTGTTCCTACAACGATTTCTGGCTTTTCCTTTAACTTCTCTACTTGTCGTTTTACGTTTGCTCCACCCGCTAAAACTTGCACACGAATTTCAGGTGTTTTCCATTCTCTAATCACTGCACCAATTTGTTGAGCTAATTCTTGAGAAGGCGCCACAATTAAAGCTTGCAGCGTTTTATCTGCTTTTACTCTTTCCAAAATAGGAACAACATACGCTAATGTTTTTCCAGTCCCTGTTGGCGAAATAGCTACAACGTCTGTTCCCTCTTTAATCAGTTCTTGTGTCTTTTCTTGTATCGGTGTTAATGTGTGGAAGCCATGTTGCTCCCAAATTGTTTTTGTATTCATAAGTGTCCTTTCCGATAACCATTTGTTCTTTTGAGTCCTATTCATTTTAACGAAGAAATGCCTATACTTCAAATAGTTTCAACGATTATATAAAAAAGAGAACTGCTTTTACACAGTTCTCTGTTCTATTTCAATTAAAGTGCCATTTTCTTTTCTAAATATCGTTGTCCTTGTTCAAAAAGCAAACAGATAATCCAGTAAATAATCGCCACTAAAATATAAACCGTCATATAGTTTTGTTCACGTCCACCCACAATTTTCGCATTTTGGAAAATGTCAGGTAGTGAAATCATCGCAACAAGAGACGATCCTTTAATCATATCCAGTAACACATTACTTAATGGCGGAATGGCGATTCGGAATGCTTGTGGAACGATGACCTTTTGCAACGTTTGTCGGTAACTCATTCCAAGAGACATCGCTGCTTCCCATTGACCATTATCCACTGCGTCCATGGCCGAACGCAACACTTCAGAAATATACGCACTACTTGCGATACTAAAGCAAAGGAGCGCACAGACTAAAGCCGGTAACGTTATTTTTAAAAATGGTAACCCAAAATATAGTAAGAATAAAAATACTAAAGTTGGTGTTCCGCGCATAAAGGAAACATGAAATGTCGCAATCCATCTTAATAAACGGAATCTTGAACGTCTCATTAAAACAAGAACGAATCCTAAAATCGTTCCGAAAACAAAACTCGTTAATGCAACTCCTAATGTATATCCCAATCCACTAAGAATAAACCAAAAGTTATTGATTGCAATATTGATATCGAAAATTTTATTTAACATATTAGTCTACATCTGAAATATCGATTTTTTCTGTTTTGAAATCTTTAGGTTCTGTTACGTCTTGACCAGCGAAGAATTGTTCAGAGATTTTTTTCAAAGTTCCGTCTTTCTTCATCGCATCCATAGCTTCATTAAATTTGTCACGTAACACAGTGTTGTTTAGTGAAATTGAGAAACTTGCGCTATATGGGTTTGCATAAACGCCTTCGTTAATCTTAATGTCATATTTATCTTTAGCAAAAGCAACGGCGATTGATTGTAAGTAGTAATCGTTGATAATTACATCAGTACGACCGTTTACTAAATCAGACATATATACGTCATTTGTTACGTTGTCATATACGACTAATTCAGCACCAAGTTTTTTAGCAATCTTCATGTAGTTTGTACTTGCAGCACCTGCAGCTTTTTTACCTTTTACATCTTCCCAAGAATGAATTCCTGAATTGTCGCTTCCACGAACAACCATTGATGTAAATGAGTATTTATGAGGTGTAGTGTGTAAGTATGCGTCGAAGTTTTTCGCACCTTCTTCAATTGAGTAGTTTGCGATATCTGTCATACCACTGTCTAAAGCTGTTAACATTCCGTCAACACCCATTTCAGTAAATTCAACTTTAAGGTTTAAGCGTTTCGCAACTTCCTTCATAATTTCCACATCGTAACCCGTTAATTCGTTCTTATCATTATGGAATGATTGTGGATATAAAGTACCTGCAGTTGATACTTTAATGACACCTGATTCAACAATTTTGTCCCAGTTCGCTTGCGCTTCTGAAACTGATACAGTTGTTTCTTGTGTTTTAGTTGTGTTTGCTCCGCATGCTGCTAATAATGTAGCCACAGCAACGAAACCAGCTTTCATCCATTTTTTCATTGGTTTAACCACCTTATGTTTATTTTTTCAACATAGAGAACGATACCATACTCCCCATTAAAACACAATGAATAAAGCTTGAAAAACAAAATAAAAATGAAACAGATTTTACAACCTGTTTCATTCTGAATTTTTATATAGTTATTTACCTAGTTCTTCAAGAATATTTCGGGCTACTCTCTCGGAAATTCCGATAGTTTGTAACTCCTCAAGACTAGCTTGTTTCATTGCTGTTATCGTTTTAAAATGACGCAATAGTTTCTTTCTTGTTTGCGGACCGACACCATCAATCATTTCCAATTTCGAAGCAAATGTATTTTTACTTCGCACTTGTCTATGGAACGTAATCGCAAATCTGTGAACTTCCTCTTGCACACGTTGTATTAGTTGGAATGCTTGTCCTTTTCTATCTAAATCGATTTCCTTATAGTCTTCACCATAGAGTAATGTAGCGGTTTTGTGTTTTTCATTTTTCACCATTCCACAAACAGGAATCTCTAGACCTAATTCATCTTCTAAAACTTCAATAGCAGCTCTCATTTGGATTTTACCGCCATCCATTAAGATCAAATCTGGAAGTCTAGCTCCTTCTCTTAGTAATCTTGAATAGCGTCTACGAATGACTTCTTGTGTCGTCGCAAATTCGTGACTACCTACAACAGTCTTCACTTTAAACTTACGGTAATTCTTTCGGTCTGGTTTTCCATCCTTAAAGACCACCATCGCAGATACTGGATTGGTTCCTTGAATATTCGAATGGTCAAATGATTCAATCACTGATACTTTTTCTAACCCTAACGCTTCTGAAAGTTCTTCTAGGGCACCTTTTGTCTTCAACTGACTTTGCTCTTCTCTTCTGAACTTCTCATTTAATGAAATCTCACTATTTTGAGTAGCAAGGTCTAACATTCGTTTCTTAGAGCCACGTTTTGGTGTCATCACCTTCACACCGAGCGTTTCTGATAATAGTTCTTGGTCAATCGCTTCTGGAACCAAGATTTCTTTTGGAAGAATATGGTTTTGGTCTTCATAAAACTGAATGATAAATGATAGGACTTCATCTTCTATCTGATCATAAATCGGAAACATCGCTGCTTCACGTTTAATAATCGTCGACTGTCTGAGTAAGAAGACTTGAATAGAAATCCATCCACGATCCACAACATAAGAGAACACATCACGATTCGTAAAGTCCGCATTCATAATATTTTGTTTTTCGACAGTTGCTTCGATGTACTTAATTTGATCACGATAATCCATTGCTTTTTCAAAATCGAGTCTTTCTGAAGCTTCATTCATCTTCGAAGTCAAATCATCTTTAATCGTCTTCACATCTCCATTTAAGAATCGTTGGATTTTCTTGATTTGCGCATCATACTCTTCTTTTGAAACTTCATGATCACAACAACCAATACATTGCCCTAAATGATAATAAAAGCATGCTCTGGTTTCATTCTTCCCACATTTTCTAAGTGGATAGATTTTCTGGATGAGTTGCTGCGTTCCTGTTGCTGCAGTGACATTTGGATAAGGACCAAAATAAATCCCCCCATCCTTTTCTACCTTATGAGAAATCACGAGTTGTGGATCTTTCTCAGATGTAATTTTTAAGTAAGGATACATCGTTCCTTGTTTTAACTTAATATTGTAGTGCGGTTGATATTTCTTAATCAGGTTAATTTCAAGTAAGAGAGACTCTTTATTTGTCTTTGTCACAATATACTCAAAATGGTGAATCTCGCTCACTAATTTTTCCGTCTTGGTATCATGGGCGCCCCTAAAATAAGAGCGAACACGATTTTTTAGATTTTTGGCTTTCCCGATATAAATAATATCGTCATTAGCATTTCGCATTATGTAACAACCTGGTAAATCAGGAAGATTCTTTAGTTTACTTTCAATTAATTCACTTGCCATTCAATCTTCCTTTCTAAACATTATCGTTGCCATACAATTTTTTCGAATTCATCCTTTAATTCACGGTCCATTTCATCCTTATATACAGGATATAAGAATAATCGCACCTCTTTTTTACTCAATAGTTTTAGCGTTTTTAATAATTCTATCACTTTCAAGCGCACCAGATGGTCTGGAAAATGAAGCACTTGCCAAATATAGTCGTAATCGATGAGTTGAAACTCAATCATCTTATTTAAAATAACTTCATGCCATTTCGATAGCGCGAAGAATTGAGGAGGTAAAACCAAAGTCGAATGTTGCTTCATATAGTCATAGACTTCTGGTCGCACAATCCCTTTAATATAATCAATAGTCCCTTCAATAAATACTTTCGAAGTTGATTTCTCAATGTACTCTAATGCCGTTAGCGATAATGGATCTTTTTCTAACAGTTTATTGAACTGTGAAAATCGTAGTTTACGATTCGTTTTGCTTAAAACAAATAAAATGATGGCATCATCCCGATTGGATGATTTCAGCGAAGCCTCTATTATAGATTCAACTTTTGACTGCGACGACCATATAACTTTATCCACAAGTCCTTTTAAATAATGGAATTGATGAAACTCCTCAGATTCCACATCTGTGCAAGTGGATAGTTCTAATTCTAAACATTCTTTCATTCGGCATAATAATGCTACCGATTCTATAGTGAGACTGCGATTCTTTTTCGTTAAAAACGACAATGGATAAATGGATTCAACCAACCACTGGATAAACTGTTCATCACTCGTTCCATGCAATACACATAGTTGATAATTGCGTTCAACCTCTGTAGTCATTTCATGGGCCATAATGACACGAAGTAGTTTTGGATGATACATACAACTTTTGGCAGCGATAGGTCGCATGCTGACTTGTTTCATCATCACATTCAGCAAATAAAATGCATCTGCTTTCGTTCTGATTGGATAGAAGAATAAGTAATATAAGCGTCCATATCCACTAAGTGAGGGCTCGAGTTTTTCTAGATACCCTCTCCACTGACTCTCATGAATGCAATAGGATTTTGCAAACACGATATAAAAAGTATAAGCACTATGTTTCTCGAAGTATTGAATCTTCCGCTGAGTGATTTCATTATCAAAGAATACTAGTAGCATTAACACTAATCTAAATTCTTCTTTTACTGTAGTGACTTCAAGTAATACCGTTAATCGATCGCATAGGAAGTCCTTCATTTCGGAGGATAACTGGTCGACAAACTGCTTCCAATGGATAAGTAGAGGTTCTATCCAGTAAATCACAGGGATATCAAACTTTAGAATCCCCTCACATACTTCCACATTTGGATTCAGTAGTTTTGTCATCGCATGATAGAATTGCGGTAATCTATCTTGACTCTTCACTCGTTTTCCAAGTGCAAAGGCAAAGAACTCTCCCTTTCCATCCACGGCATCTTTCATGAATGAATACGGAATTTTTGGAACCCTCTTTCTATTTCGAAGAAACTCTTCGTAGATGGACTGTTTACCCATTTCTATTCCCTCCTACGGTTAGAAACACAAAACACCTATCCTAAAAACCTATAACGCTTCTTTATACACTTCCATTGCGACTTCTGGCGTCAAATCACCATGCTCAGATAATTTCACTTTCTTGTGACGTGTTAAACCGTCCACTAAATCTTGTAATACCTCTTCACCTAAATTCACATCGCTAAAGCGAATAGGAGCTCCTAATGATTTAAAGAATTCTTCTGTTTTAGCAATCGCCTCATCAACAATCTCTTCATCGCTTCCTGATAAATTCCATACACGTTTTCCATATTGTACTAATTTATCAAATTTTTGCTGTTTTCTCACTTTCATCATTGCTGGTAAGACAATCGATAATGTACGACCATGGTCAATTCCGTGGTTCAATGTAATTTCATGTCCTAATGCATGTGAAGACCAGTCCGTTGGTACACCTAGGTTAATCGTTCCATTTAATGCATTTGTTGCGCACCACATAAATGTTCCGCGGTCATTGTAATCAATATGGTCTGTGTCAATGACACGAGGTGCAATTTCAATTAACGTTTGCAAAATACTTTCTGCATAACGGTCTTGAAGTAGTGCTCCTACTGGATAAGTTAAATAGTTTTCCATCACGTGGATGAAAGTATCTAGCAGGCCATTCACTAATTGACGAACAGGTAATGTATAGGTCAATTCAGGCTCCAATACTGAAAATACAGGGAATGTCTTTGGTCCACGGAAACTTACTTTTGCCTTTTTCTCAACAAGAGTAATCACCGCTCCAGCATTCATTTCAGAACCCGTTGCAGGAAGTGTAAGAATCGTCCCAAAAGGAACTACTTCTTGGACAGGTAATCCTTTACCTACACCCCATCCGAATAAATCAACTGGATCTTCTGTAAAGAGACTTGCTGCAGAAACAAATTTAGTCCCGTCAATAACAGATCCTCCACCAATGGCTAATAAATAAGTGAAGTTTTCTGCACGGACTTTCTCAACAGCTTTCATTAATGTTTCAAATGTTGGGTTGGCTTCAATTCCTGAAAACTCATCCCATTCACGATTCCCTAAAGCTTTAACAGCACGATCAAATGCTCCGTTTTTCTTAACAGAGCCGCCCCCGTAAAGGACTAATACTTTAGCGTCTTTAGGAATTTCATTATCAATATCTTCAATACGATTTCTTCCAAATAAAATCTTTGTTGGATTTTGGAATGTAAAATTTTGAATTTCATGTGTCATTTCAAATCACCTCGTTACTTCTTACTTTAATTGTACCAAAACTAATAGACCCTTTCTAAAATATCGGCTTTAAAAACAAAATAAACTGGACAATTGCCCAGTTTATGATTCTTAATTTATTATTTTTGATTCGATGTATTTTTTCAGGCGGTCTGCTGAGATTTCCTTTTCTAATTTAGAAACTTCAACAGGGCTTAATGTGACTTCACACGTTAAAACTCCGTCTGCATCATAAGAAACGACAACTTCTCCAACATCTTCTCTAGATTCTCTTGTCACTTTTGGAAACAACGCTGCTAATTCCTTTTCAACCTCTAGCGCACAGTGTTCTCTAAGTAAGCGAAACTGTTCTGCAATCACTGTTGGAATATAATAGCAGTCCACTAATGTCATTTCTTCATCTTTAGATTTTCGGTTTGACTTTTTCGCTTTTTTCATAAATGACCTCGTTTCTTTCTTCTTGTCTAGTATACAAAAATTCACCCGAGAAGGCAAAAACATTAAATTTATCCAAAGATTATAAACCTATTTTCCAAATGCGCGATTTCATGGTAAAATAGCTATGAATCACACTTATAAGGAGATACTATGCTTACAATCAATATGCTAACTCGTGCAGACAGCGTTAAAGGTCAAGGAGTTATGTCTGCGACAGAGGAACAAATAAACCTTGTAACAGAAGGATTAAAGGGCTATAACGTTGTTGTAAATCAGCTTAAAATTGCTGACATTAACCATATCCATACCATTAATCCAGATTTTCTTTTCAAATCATTTTTAAACAATAAAAAGCAACCGACAATTGCGTCCGTTCACTTTTTACCAGAAACATTAGAAAAAAGTATTTCTCTTCCAAAACCAATTAAAGAGTTATTCTATAAATATGTTTTATCATTTTATAAACAAGCGGACTATTTAGTAACTGTAAACCCTCGTTTTATTGATGATTTAGAAAAGTATGGAGTCGATCGTTCTAAAGTAACGTACATTCCAAACTTCGTATCTCGTGAAACGTTCTATAAAATTACAGACCAATCCAAAGCAGACTTACGTGAGAAATTCGGATTAGATCCAGATAAATTTACCGTTGTCTCTGCTGGTCAGCTTCAAATGCGTAAAGGCGTTCTTGAGTTTATCGACCTAGCGACTAAAATGCCAGATATCCAATTTGTTTGGGCTGGAAACTTTGCTTTTAAAGGGATTTCTGAAGGTCGTAAAGAAATTATGGAACACATGGATGATCTTCCAGATAACGTTCACTTCCTTGGACTTGTGGAGCGTGATCGCATGAATGAGTTCTTTAATATGGGTGATGTCATGCTTCAATTGTCATTCGAGGAGTTATTCCCGATGACGATTTTAGAATCGATGAACGCAAACATCCCACTACTCTTACGTGATTTACCAGAGTACAAACCAATTTTATTTGACTACTACTTAAAAGCAAACAGTCAACAAACGTTTAAAGACGAATTAACAAAACTAAAAGAAGACGCCGATTATTACACAAAGGCCTGCGAAGGTTCAAAGCGCGGCGAACAATTCTATTCAAAAGAAAGTATTCTAGAACAGTGGCAACAATTTTATGATAAAGTTGCAACAGAAAGAAACTTGTTATCATAAAAGGAGAAATAATGACTACAGAAGAAATTAAACAAGGAAAACCACTTTCCCCTACGGCTCAAAAAGTCATGAACATTGCTTCAATTCTCGGAGCAATTGCGACAGTGGTCTTTATCGTTTGGGCTTGGCAAAAAGGGCTCTTCACGTCACAAGAGACGTTATCAGCCTATATGCTTCAAGCGGGAATTTGGGGCCCACCAATCTTTATCTTTTTACAAATCTTACAAACCGTTGTTCCAATCATTCCAGGAGCGCTCACAAGTATCGCTGGTGTTTATATTTACGGAAACTGGATTGGAAACATTTATAACTACATCGGTATTGTGATTGGATCCATCATTGCCTTCTATCTTGCAAGACAATACGGACAGCAATTCGTAAAATCAATGGTTAGCGAACATACGTATAATCGCTATATCAGTTGGTTAGATAAAGGACAATGGTTCGACTACTTCTTTGCATTCATGATGTTCTTCCCTGTTTCACCGGATGACTTCTTATGTATGCTCGCTGGTTTAACAAAGATGACTTATAAGAAATTCATTATTATCATCTTAGTCTTTAAACCATTTACACTGGCTGCCTACACAATCGGCCTACGATTTATTATCGACTGGGTCTGGGCATTCTTCCAATAAGCAAAAACAAACCCTTGAGAAATTTTCTCAAGGGTTATTTTTTATGTTAATCTTTCTTTTTAAAGACTTGAACAGTTGCAAGAACAATTCCACTAATAAATACGCTGAGCGTTAAAATAATACCCGCTAATAATAGAGGATTTTTGCTTAGGCTTCTTAACCAGTTCGCAAATGTTCCAAGATCACTATCTTCGTCAAATGATAAGATTCCGCCATTCGTTGAACCTTCTGTTGATGAAACTTCTTCTGTCGTTGTTTCTTCAACCACTTTTGTCACTTTAAACACATTTGACTTAATCTCTTTTGTTAAAGTTGGGAAAGTATGTTCCACAATGATTTCATCTCCAACAAGTTTATATGTTGGTTTTTCATCGCCTCTTGTTAAAACTTTGATATCTTTCTCTACTTTAATCTTTTGACCATCAATTTCATGAACCCCAGCTTTTAACACTGTTTCTTCATGATATTCAGTAAAGCCTTTTTCTAAAAGAGCGTTCCCGAATTGTGCACGGTAAAATACACTTGTGTTATAGTCGCTCCAGCTACCAACACCCATTAATACTTCAATCAGACGACGGCCTTTCCCTTTTGCAGTAATCACATGGTTTAAAGCTGCATTGGGTGATGAACCTGTCTTAAATCCATCTACATCAAAATATCCTTGAGGCATCCCACTTGCTAGTTGATTCAATGTATAGAACGTTTCTTCTACAGGAGTTCCTTCCATTGTTGTAACAGCTGGTTCTCTTGTAATTTCTAAGAATTCTGGATAGTTCTTTAAGAAGTAATATGCTAATGTTGCTAAATCGCGAGCTGTTGTTTGGTTGTATTTATCTGGTACACCTTCAACAACATATAATCCACGAAACGCTGACACAACGGCCCCACTAGGATTATAGAATTTAGAATTTGTCATTCCTAATTCTTTCGCTTTATCATTCATCATCTTAATGTATTCTTCGTTTGTCTTACTAATCGCGTGTGATAACATCACTGTCGCAACGTTTGAGGAAGGATACATCATCAGATAAAGTAAATCGCGCACTGGATATTCAATCCCTGCTCTGATTTGGTTATTACTAATATCATCGATAGTAGAAATAGCTCTATCTTCTTCTGTTGCCGTAATTTTAGTATCTAATGTGAGCTTGCCTGCTTTAATCGCATCATACACAAGATACGCTGTCATTAATTTAGTTGTACTCGCTGGATCCCATGGTTTATCAATATTGTCACCATAAAGAATTTGCCCAGTCTCTGCATCGACTAAAATAGCCCCTTCAGGTTTGTAGTATTCACTAACATCATACCCATAACGAGCTGTAATCTCGAAAATATCTTCTTCAATCGGAAGCTCTTTCGACGTTGTTGTTGTCGTTGTTTGCTCTGTTGTCTCAGTGGCTTCTGTTGTTTCTGGAGCCTCTGTTTGTTCAACAACAGTAGTTCCTTCTCCCGGTTCTTGTGTGGTTTCTTCAGCAGCAATTGGCGCTAAAGCAGAAAGTGCGAATGCACATGTCATTAATCCCAAAAGAAACTTAAATTTACGTTTTTCCATTCCTATCCTCCTTGTAATTCAATTTATTTTACAAAGAAATTCTTAAGATTTCAAATAGAAAGAAGCAAATTCGTAACATTTTTGTAATCTTTACGAAATTTGCTTCCAACTTTTTTCAACATTATTCATTAAATTGTTGAGACGTTCTACTCTTCTTTCTAATATCGAAAAAATTAAAACATTCTCATCATCCAACTCAATCGTACCTAATGCGATTCCCGCTTGTTGTAATTTTGCAGAAACACACTCTAAATACTCTGATACAGAACACTCTACAGAGCAAGTCTGCAATTCTTGCTGTGCGATTCCTTTTAACAACTTTAATTTGGGAAGCTTACTGGCTAAAGTACTAGCATTATCTCTCCAATAAATTTGAGTTGCATAGGATTCTTTTTCAAGTGTTAATAGCATTAGTAACCAATAGTCGTCTTGCGCTTGTTCCAATAGGTCAGCGAACTCATCATTCCAGTCCACATCATCTTCTCGTAGTTCTTCAATCAATAAATCAGGATTATCAAAATAACTCTCTAAAAGTTGTCTGATACGTTCACTATGACCAGTAATGATATCGGCAATTTGATGATAAGCTTCGTCATCAGAATCACTATCCACTTCCACAGATTCACTATAAAACGTTTCTTCCATTTCAAAGTCATCTTTACGTTTATTTTTTCGATTAAATAACCACATAGATCGCGCCTCACTTTGACTGAGTTCTTTTCCATAGTATATCAAACATATTCCGAAGAATAAATACGAAAAACAAAAAAGCAGAAAGATTTCTCCTTCTGCTCGTTAATAATTCTAAATTGAATCTCCGTTAAAAATTGAGTTTTTAACGATGACATAATCTACTTTGCGGATAGCTTCAATATCTTTACCACCTGCATATGAGATTGATGATTGTAAGTCTTGTTGCATTTCGATAAGAGTATCTTCTAAAGAACCTTTATAAGGAACAACGATTTTCTTACCTTCAACGTTCTTACGTTCACCTTTTTGGAATTCAGATGCACTACCGAAGTACTCTTTATAAAGCATTCCATTCACTTCTACAGTTTTACCTGGTGATTCTTCGTGACCTGCAAATAATGATCCAATCATGACCATAGTCGCACCAAAACGAATGGATTTAGCAATGTCTCCGTGAGTACGGATTCCACCATCCGCAATCAATGGTTTACGTGCAGCTTTTGAGCACCAACGTAGTGCAGCAAGTTGCCATCCACCAGTACCAAAACCTGTTTTAATTTTCGTAATACATACTTTACCAGGTCCAATCCCTACTTTAGTAGCATCAGCCCCAGCATTTTCTAATTCACGAACGGCTTCTGGAGTACCTACGTTACCTGCGATTACAAATGACTCTGGTAAATGTTTTTTAATATGCTTAATCATGTCAATCACTGAATTAGAGTGACCATGTGCGATATCAATTGTAATGTAATCAGGAACAAGTCCATTTTCTTTCAATTCTACAATAAAATCATATTCTTGAGGTTTTACACCAACACTAATTGATGAGATTAAACCACGTTCTTTCATTCGTTTTACAAATGGTAAACGGCTAGCTTCATCAAAGCGGTGCATAATATAGAAATATCCGTTTTCTGCTAAAAATTCAGCAACAGATTCATCAATAACGGTTTGCATATTTGCAGGAACCACTGGTAATTTAAAGGTGTGTTTCCCTAATTTAACCGTAGTATCACACTCCGAACGACTATTTACAATACATTTATTTGGGATTAATTGAATATCCTCATAATCGAATGCATTTAATTCAAACATTTAACATCCTCCTAATTCGTTAATGCGTACTTATGTAGTATACATGAATTCTCATGAAAAATCATTAAATTGTTTTCAGAATCTTTCAAATACTTCTACATTTAATACAAACAAAAAAGCCTAGGCGAACCTAGGCTATAAAAGTATTGATTAGTCTTTTCTGCTTCCGAATAAACGTAAGATATCTAAGAAGATATTGATGAAGTCAAGGTATAATTCTAATGCACCTAGAATTGCAATCCCTTCTAATGCTGATTGTCCTTCGTAGTAGTTATACATATTTTTTAGTTTTTGAGTATCGTACATTGTTAACACGGTGAAAATGACCAATGAGATACCAGACATGATTAATTCAACTAATGAACTATGGAAGAAGAACAAGTTAATCAAGCTAGCAATGATTAATCCTAATAAAGCTCCCATTGCTTGACGACCAAAGCTTGTTAAATCTTTCTTCGTTGTAAATCCAACGATTGATAAACCTACGAATAATGCACAAGTAGAAATAAACGCTTGTACGATACTTCCCAACTCATAAACTTGTGTTACTATGAAGAATGTAAATCCTGTTAATGCTGCATATAAACAATATGAAACAATATAACGAATTGGTCTACCAAGTTCTTCATAATTTGGACGCATTACAAATACAAGTACTAATTGCGCAATAATGATAATCCACATTCCGTATCCCTTAGTCGTTACCATGAAATTGAAGAAAGCACTATAAAGCGCTGGAACTGTACTGAATAGGTAAGCAACTAAAGCAGAAATTGCTAGTCCTCCAAACATCCAAGCATACACTTTCATAAAAAATTGATTTCTTCCAGCAATACTGGATTCAACACTATAATGATTATTTTCCATTATTTCGCCTCATTTCAAATTTTATTATAGATATATTATAGCATATCTTTTACTAAACCGTAAATAAATTGTTCTGGTTCAAATGGTTGTAAGTCATCCATTTGCTCCCCTAATCCGATAAATTTCACCGGAATGTTTAATTCGTGACGAATTGAGAGGATCACTCCCCCTTTTGCAGTCCCGTCTAATTTCGTTAAAATCAAACCAGTAATATTAATCGTCTCACCGAATTGTTTCGCTTGAATAAGAGCGTTTTGACCAGTCGTTGCATCTAACACTAATAATGTTTCGTCTGCACCTGTTTCAATTTCACGAGAGATAATACGATTCATCTTCTCTAACTCTTTCATCAAGTTCACTTTATTTTGAAGACGACCCGCTGTATCAATTAATAAATAATCAAAGTTCTCTTCTTTAGCCTTCTTAATCGCATCAAATACAACAGATGATGGATCTCCACCTTCACGACCAGATACTACAGGAACGCCTACACGTTCACCCCATACTTCTAATTGTTGGATGGCACCGGCACGGAACGTATCCCCTGCAGCTAATAAAACTTTATTGCCTTCTTGTTTTAATCTCCAAGCGATTTTACCGATGGTGGTTGTTTTACCAACCCCATTCACGCCGACAAACATTAATACGGTAGGGCGTCCTTCTGCTTTCTTCAATGAAGATAAGTTATCTTCCCCTTTTTCGTAAATATCGACCATCTTCTCAATGATCACTTCTTTAACTTGCCCAGAAGTCGTTGCATTTTGCAGACGTACTTCATCTCGTAAGGCATCCGTAATCGCTAATGTCATCTCGAAACCTACGTCTGAAGAAATAAATGTTTCTTCTAAATCTTCAAAGAAGTCTTCGTCGATTTCTCTAAAATCTGCAAGGAATTCGTTTAAACGATCTGAGAAACTACGACGCGTTTTCTCCATCCCTTTGTCATATTTCTCAATGACAATCGACTCTTTCGTCTCCTCGTGTTTAATGACTTCATCTTCACCGGTAAAGGCACGTTTAATTCGATCAAATAATCCCATGTTTTCCCCTCACTTTACGCTTGTTTATTCATTTCTAAAATATGGTAAATGGCTTGCGCAACACCAGATTCTTCATTTGTCGCTGTCACATATTTTGCCACTTCTTTGACTTCTTTTGAGCCATTGCCCATGGCTACTGGATAACCAACAACCGTTAACATCGGCAAGTCATTTTCCTCGTCACCACATGCTGCCATTTCATCTAGCGAGATTCCTAGAATTTCTCCTAACATTTTTAAGCCATTCCCTTTTGAAACATGTTTTGGAACAACCTCTAATAAAAATGTTCTCGACTTCATACAGTTGAAGTGTTCGAAGAATTCTTGTGGTAATTTTGCAATTCCTTCATCCAGAATTCCTTGTTCGATACAAAGAACGGCTTTGTTAAAGATATGTCCTTCTTCGAAATCTTCCGGATTCTTTTGTTCAAACGTAATTGGATGTGGTAATGTGTTATAAATTGACGGACGTCCTTCTGGAGGCGTTGGCTCATAAGCTCTCACAGTATCAATCATCACTAATGGAAGCCCCACTTTTGTGACTTCTTCATGGCAATACTTCATATCTTCAACAGTATGTCCTGTTTCATAAACGATTTCTCCATGTTTTGTTTTTTGAATCAAACCACCATTAAAGTTAATCGCGTAATCGTCATCTCCCATTAAGTCTAATTCTTCAAGTAAGTGAACGATACTTACAATTGGTCGACCAGTACAAAGAACCACTTTAATCCCATTTTCTTTAGCCAATTTAATGGCTTTTTTATTCTCTTCTGTTATTTTCTTTTCACCAGTTAATAATGTTCCATCTAAATCTAGTGCAATTAATTTAATCAACTATAAAACTCCTTTAAGCATTTCTGCTTTCATTATACGCTCATTGTACGTATCTAGTATATTATACCACAAAACACATCATTTCGTATTGAAAAATAAGAGGCAGCACGCATTTGCCACCTCTTATTTCCTATTTAGCTTCTTCTAATTCATCGAAGTCTTCAAACTTAACTGAAGCTAGTTTTGAGACCCCTGATTCTTGCATAGTTACTCCATACAACACATCGGCTTCTTCCATCGTACCACGACGGTGAGTAATCACAATGAACTGCGTACGGTTTGTAAATTCTTTTAGGTAACGACCATAACGCGCTACGTTAGCCTCATCCAGTGCTGCTTCAACCTCATCGAGTAAGCAGAACGGAACTGGCTTCACTTCTAAGATTGCAAATAGTAATGCAATCGCCGTAAAGGTACGTTCTCCACCAGAAAGTAAGCTGAGTGATTGTAGTTTCTTTCCTGGTGGTTGAGCGATAATCTCAATCCCTGTCTCAAGAAGGTTATCTGGATCTGTTAATTCAAGTGTCGCACGACCTCCACCAAATAAGCGAGGGAATGTGCGCTCAAATTGAGTACTTACGGCATCAAATGTTGTCTTGAAGCGAGTTGTTACTTCCTCGTCCATTTCCGTGATTGTTTCTTCCAATGTTTGTTTGGCTTCTAGTAAATCTTGTTGTTGTGCTGTTAAGAATATGAAACGTTCTTGTACCGCTTCAAACTCCTCAATCGCTAACAAGTTTACAGCACCCATTTGTTCAATTTGTTGTTTCAAACTACGAACCAGTTTTGAAGCTTCTTCAATCGACATATCGAGTGTTGTTTTAGCAATCGCTGCTTCAAACGTTAATTCGTATTCTTCGCTCAAGTACGTTAATTTTTGGTCAATAGAAATTTCAAAACGATTCGCTTTTGTTTCTAATCGTGTTTGATTCTTCAATTGATCTTGTAATTGATGTTGCGCTTGTGTACGAGAAGCTTCTGACTGTTTTACATGAATTTCAAGAGCCGCACGCTCATCACGTAATTCCTTAATCAGTGCATCTAATTCATCCACTTGGCCTTTTAATACATCAAATTCTTCTTGGATTTTCGCGTAAATGGCCTCATCTTCCTCTTGGTTACGAGACTGTTCCGATTTCTTAGAGTGTAATAGTTCAATTTGATCTTCTAAACGTGTTTTTTGTAATTTTGTTTGATGAATTTCACGTTTTTCTTGATTAAATTGCTCTTGTACACGAGCACGATTTGTTCCAAGTTCTTGCAATTCTTTCTGTTTGGCTTGAATTTGTTGGGTCTTATCTTCATTCGATAATTGAAGGTAATCCAATTCTTTTTTCAAGGAAGCATTTGCTTTTTGAAGGGCCACTAATTTCTCATGGTTTTCAACATATTGCTCCTCTAATTGTTCATAGGCTTCAATCAATTCATCCATTTCAAATTGATTTGCTTGTTGAATACGTTCGTGCTTTTGAACTTCTTCAAGAGCAAATCTTGATTGGAATTCTAATTGATTGAGGGTTTGTTCCAATTGAGTATGACTTGCATTTAATGTGCGATACTCTTCTTCTAGCTGGTTCTTTTCAGCTGTCACTTTTTGGAACTGTGCTGATAATTTTTCGTACTCAGCTTTTGCTTCTTCAAATTGCTTCGTCACTGTTTCTAGTTGACTGTTACGTCGAACGAGTGATTGTTGGCCAGAGTTCTTAGAAGCTCCCCCTGTCATCGAACCGCCCGCGTTTACGACATCCCCTTCAAGTGACACAATACGATAACGATAACCGAGTTGTTTTGCTAATAGTTGTGCTACTTGTAAGTTTGTCGTTACAAGAGTTGTTC
>CAUVJW010000017.1:0-21756 GCA_963552295.1 uncultured Streptococcus sp.
GATGCGCTGTTGGCCCTTGTCCGACCACGATATCCACGAAGAAATCTTCCATCGCAGAATACAGCATTTCTTCCACAACACGTGGCAAACGGTGAATCTCATCGATAAATAAGACATCCCCTGCTTGTAAGTCATTTAAAAGCGCCACTAAGTCTCCTGGACGTTCAATCGCTGGTCCACTTGTCGTCTTAATGCCGACTTCTAATTCATTCGCAATGACCATCGCAAGTGTCGTTTTCCCAAGTCCTGGAGGTCCGTATAATAACACGTGATCCAAGGCTTCAGAACGACTGCGAGCCGCTTGAATATAGACGGCAAGCTCTTCTTTTACTTTTTGTTGACCGATATATTGTTGCAACGTCTGCGGGCGCAGTGATAATTCGGCTTGTACTTCCCCTTCGTCAAGCGGGTTTCCGTCAATAAAACGTTCTTCCTCCACGATAATCCTCCATTATTTCATTAATAGTTTAAAGGCTAATTTTAATGCCTCTTGCGTCGTACTTGGAGCAGCTGCTTCAAGCGACTTCCAAATCTTTGTAATTTCCTTTGCAGAATAGCCAAGGCCCAGTAAGGCTTCTTTCGCTTCTTCCAGTGTTGCTTGGTTTGTTGAAACAACAGCTTTAGTCGTTTCTTCTGGGACAGCTTCAAACTTTCCTTTCAAGTCTAAAATAATTTGTTGCGCTGTTTTCTTTCCAACACCAGGGAATTTTGTTAAATAAGTGACATTCCCACTTTCTACAGCATTCACGAAACCTTCTGTATCGTCATTTGCTAAAATACTCATCGCACTCTTCGGACCGATACCAGAAACGCTAATTAAACGTTGGAATAATTCGCGTTCTTCGCTTGAAATAAATCCGTATAAGGTAATGGAATCCTCACGAACGACTTGTTGTACTAAAACTTTAATTTGCTTCTTCAGAGAATCTTGTAGGCGGTATGGGTTTGCAAAAACCACTTGATACCCTACACCATGCACATCGACAACAATTGCTGTTGGTAAGATATGCGCTAACTCTCCATTTAAATATTCATACATGAATGATGCTCCTTTTTTTGTCTATATCAGAACAATTTTAGCATAACAGGAAGGTCTAGGGCAAATGTCTGTTCGCATATTGTTCAAAAAAAGCAGCCCCCATCTATGGAGACTGCTTTTAAAAGTTAAGTTTTAATTATGCATTTAATAATGCTTCTGCTTGTTTTTCAAGTCCTGCTACTACTTCTTCGCTTAATGTAACAACGCCTGTGCCCCAAGCTTCAGGATTAATTGTAGCGCCAGTGAATTCACCTACAACTTGCATACGGATGAATGGTAATAAAGCGTTATACGCTGTAAATAATGGTTCATGTCCAGCATTTGCCATTGCTGATACAGTTACAACTTTATCTTGCAAAATAGATGGTCCATGTGTATCTGATAAATCTAACGCACGACTCATCCAGTCTAATAAGTTCTTCACTGTTCCAGGAATTGCAAAGTTATATGCTGGTGAGAAGATCCATACTGCATCTGCTTTACCGAATGCGTCTCTTGCTGCTTGTACTTCTGGTAATACTGGAGTTTCTAAGTCTTGGTTCATTAATGGAAGTTTTGAGTAATCTAAGTAAGTGACTGTTGCTTTTCCTTCTAAAATACGTTCTGCTTTTTCAGCCATTTGGTGGTTGAAGCTACCTTTACGTAAGCTACCTACTACAAATAAAATGTTTTTCATATTCATATCCTCTTTTCATCTTTTTCAGCCAAGAAAGTGACGTCTTCTCTCTTGGAACTGTCATTAGATTATCATCACTTAAACGTTAAAGCAATTTATCTGCTCACAAAAAAATTTTATTCTACTTAATAAAAAAGTCCTACAATCGTTGATATTACAATGTTCCAAAAGCAAAAATAAAAATATCAATATAATGTATACGTTATATTGATAAAAATTTTTTCAACGAAAATTAGAGATGGTCATACAAAGGAATGAGTGAATGTGAATTTATCGTGATGTTATAATTCATTTCACTTTTAAATAAGAATAATCTAGTCTCTTTTTGTGAATTGCTTAATTTATACTATTTTTTTATATGTAACATATGCTACAGTCGATATATAAACATCGATAAGGAGTGTTCTTATGTCAGAAAAACGTTTAACACGTAAAGTAAACGAAAAGAAAATTGCTGGAGTATGTGCTGGTGTAGCTGATTACTTTGGACTAGACGTAGCAATGGTTCGTCTTGGATGGGCTCTTTCATTCTTATTAGCTGGTGCTGGTGGTTTCTTATACGCGCTATTATGGTTCTTATTACCAGAAGCTGAATAATATTAAATGTGCAGGCAGAGATGCCTGCTTTTTTTGTGCTTGAAAAATGAGCTCACAGGCCCAAAACTTCGCACTGTGAAGTTTTGCTTCCCAGAATATCCGCACGACTATTCTCTCACACCGCTCAGTAGCTTATTGATGTTCTTTTCATCACTCGTGATTCAAGAACATCTAATAAGGCCGTATAAATAGAAAAACGACTCACAATGCGAGTCGTTTTGTGTAGTTGAGTTCGCCATCGCAGAAATCGCGTCCACTTCCCGAAACGTACGCAGAACGTTTCACGTTCCTTCCGTCGTTCCGGTCCAGTGATCGATTTCTGAGCGCGATGTCTCACATCCTAATTTTCCATCAATGCTTGGTTAGCAGTGATGATTGCTAATTTGTAGACGTCTTCTTCGTTACATCCACGTGATAAGTCAGAGATTGGTTTGTTTAATCCTTGTAGGATTGGTCCGATTGCTTCGAAGTTACCGAAACGTTGTGCAATTTTGTATCCGATGTTTCCTGATTGGATTTCTGGGAATACGAATACTGTTGCTTGTCCAGCTACTGGTGAGTCTGGAGCTTTTTGTTTACCAACGCTTGGTACGAACGCAGCATCGAATTGTAATTCACCGTCGATATTGTAGTTTGGAGCTAATTCTTGAGCGATTTTAGTTGCTTCAGCTACTTTTAATGCTTCTTCAGATTTAGCAGAACCTTTTGTTGAGAAACTTAACATTGCAACGTTTGGTTCGATACCGAATAATTCAGCTGTTTTAGCAGATTCAACTGCGATTTCAGCTAATTCTTGTGCGTTAGGGTTGATGTTGATTGCGCAGTCTGAGAATAAGTATTTCTTAGATTTGTCGCTGTTGATCATGATGAACGCACCACTTGTACGAGAGACACCTGGTTTTGTTTTGATGATTTGTAACGCTGGACGTACTGTGTCCCCTGTTGAGTGAACCGCACCAGATACTAATCCGTCTGCTAATCCCATGTATACCATTATTGTTCCGAAGTAAGTTACGTCACGTAATAATTTTTGAGCGTCTTCTTCAGATACTTTACCTTTACGACGTTCTACAAAGCTTGCTACCATTTCAGCATATTTATCGTCTGCATAAGTTTCAGGATCGATAATTTCTAAATGAGAAATGTTAAATCCACGAGCGTTTGCCACTTCGTTAATTTGGTCTACATTCCCAAGTAAGATTGGTTTGCAAAGTCCATCTGCTAATAAACGAACCGCTGCACCAATAATTCTTGGTTCATCTCCTTCTGGAAATACGATTTTAACGTCTTTCCCTTTCACTTTAAGTGATAATTCTTCAAATAATTCCACGGATATCCCTCCAAAAATTTGTTATCTTAATAATACACTAAATACTTTTAAAAAAACAGTACAATGTTAAAACAATCATCAAAAAAACAACTGTACTAATCTGATTGCAATTTAAAAATGGTACAGTTTTATTTCATAAAAATTTATACTTAGCAAAACACCGCTAGTATGCTATACTTAGAGAGTATTTTAGTAAGGAGGAAGGCTTTGTGCGATCATATGCAAAAAAATTAATGGATACCGCTATTCTTGCTGGTCAAATCATGCTCGAATGCAATGCGGAATCGTATCGCGTGGAAGAAACAATGAACTATATTCTCTCCACTTCAAACTTTGAAACTTGCGAAGCCTTCGCAATGGCGACTGGAATCTTTGCAACGCTCGATGATGACTGCATCGATTCTATTACAGAAATTCGTCGTGTTCCAAATCGCGACACGAACTTGAACCGAATTTATAAGGTCAACGCAATCTCTCGTCAATTAGTGACAAAAGAAATTGACCTCGATACAGCTTATCAACGATTACAGGATTTAAAAGAATCAGAATATCCACAGTGGTTAAAAGACTTAGGCCTCATTCTGATGTGCGGGTTCTACGCTGCTCTATTTGGAGCAACGCCAATTGAACTCGTCATAGCATCAGTAGCAGCGATTATCATGCCATTTGTTTATAAGTTAGATCCAAAATTAAAATTAGGAACATTCGTGTTGAACCTCATCTCGATTATTCCAGCGATTGTCATTATTATTTTGATTCAGAAACATTTCGTTCCGGACGCTCGAATCGGCATCTCCATTGTAGGATTAATCATGCCGGCCGTTCCTGGAACCGCCATTACAAATGCCATTCGCGATACATTACGCGGAGACTACAACTCAGGAGCAGCTCGGGCAATTGAAGCGTTTGTGACGGCTCTTTCCGTCGCTATTGCTGTTGCTTTGGGACTCGTCTTAGCAGGAGGTGCAAACCCCTTATGATTTATCAAGTGATTAGTGCTCTCATTGCCGTCTACTTCAGTTGTATTGTCTTTGAAGCTCCAAAACGTCTCCTCATTCATATTTCGATTATTGGAGGCATTGGTTGGTTTGTATATCTCTTCTTCTTGGACAGTTCTGGATTACAACTAGCTACTTACTATAGCGGCCTTACAATTGCGTTTTTATCGCACTTAGCAGCACGCTATTTTAAAGCTCCCGTAACGGTATTTTTTATCCCTGGATTTTTCCCACTCGTTCCTGGTGCAGGCATGTATCGTACCGTATATGCCTTCTTTGTAGGAGATGTTGAAAAAGGAAAATTCTTCTTCGGTCAAACAATGATTACTGCCGGGATGATTGCACTTGCTATCTTTACGGTCGATTCAATCTTCCGTCTGTACTCGCATTGGCAATCTTCACGCCGTCAGTCAGCAAACTAAATAAATGAACTTGAAACTGCCAAAGATTTTCTTTGGTGGTTTTTTTATTTAAACCGAAGGTTTAGAGATAAAATCTAAAGATATTAGAACAGATTGATTCCGTCCCTTTGGGATATCTTCATGGTAGGGATAAGAGCTGTACCGGTTCGAGCCGAAGTCTCTCACCTACTGAGCCTCAATGAGTCTCTACGGAATAAATTCCTAGAGTCTCATATTCGCATCAGTTACCTCTCGCTCTTACTCCTACCATAGAATCCCAAGGGACTCCATCTTTTTTTCATAGAATTGGTGTTTCTGAGTTTATCAAAATAATTGGTGTTTATTATTTAGATTTGCTGTGAGGATGAAGATTGTCAGTTCTCGTTTTAGTAAAGAATAAGTGATTGTGTATGGACAGATAGCGGGTTCTGTGGTTCAATAAATGTATCAGGGTGTCATAGCTCAGTTGGATAGAGCAAGCGTTTCCTAAACGCTAGGTCGGGGGTTCGAGACCCTTTGGCACCGCTAGTAAAAAATCCACTGGTTCAACCAGTGGATTTTTTGTTGATTATTTACTATTTTCTTCTACCCATTCAACCGCTCGTTCAACACGTCCTGGAATATCATTTCCATGATTTCCCTCTTCCAACGTAAACTTGAAATCACCTGCTTGAAATTTCGGCTCATAAAAATCTTTTAATGCTATCGTATTAGAAGTTTGGGCTGCTGTTAAATTCGTAGCAGTCGTTCCTTCTTGGTCTCCCACACTCATGTACAATTTAGAATGAGCGGCTTTAAAGGGATGTTCTTTTAAATAGTCCAGAAAATCCGGATACCACAGCGACGAAGAGCAACTGAGGACAGTTCCGAATAAATCATTGTTCACCGCTGCGTACAGGCTGAATAATCCGCCTAGCGAATAACCACCGATAACTCTCTTTTCTGTGCTTGAGGAAAAACCATATTCACTCTCACAAAATGGAATCACATGTGTTGCGAAAAACGAAAGATGTTCTGCAGCTTTTCCACCGAAATCCATCGGCATGGTTTCAGATGCCTGGAGAGGCCAAGGTGTATAATCATCTGTTCGATTATTTGCATTTATGAGTACAAAATTGAGTGCAGGTTGATGTTTGCGAATCCAATGATTAAAAGGCTCTTCGAATTGATCTCCATCTAAAAAATAAATGGTCGTAGCATCTTTGACATTGGAACGATAAACATATAGCTTCACTCCCTCAATTTTTTGTTGGATCCATACAGAATTTTTAACCATGGCGATTTCCTTTCTACTGCTTATTCTCCACTATTTTAACAGTTTTCTGAGCAGTTGATAAGTCCAAACGAAAAGACGCCAGCAATAATCACTGACGTCTTGTGTTATTACGTAATGAACAATCTTTTAAACAGTTTTTGGCAATTCCATTAATTTAATTATTCATCGTTTTAGTAAGTTGTTTTCGAACAAGTTTATTCGCCCATAACGATTACACGATATTTTCTTGTTCTTTCTCGTGTTTTATCAAAATCGGCAAAATAGACATATCCTGTTTTACCAATTCCTAATCGGCCATCCACTACTGCTAATGTCTCACTGGCACCGATAATAGTGGCTTTGATATGGGCGTCTCCATTCCAAAGGTAACTACGATCGCCATTAGGTAACCACTCTTCTGGATTTGGCCATGATTCCACTTCTTTATAATGTGCTTCACCAGGATACTTGTAACTTTGTGCATTTACATGAGGAGGAACAATATTTTCTAAAATTCGATTTAAATCTAATTGTAAGAAATCTACTCCAGCTTCATCTCGGTCATGTGTATCTTCTTCAAAGAAGATAGAACATGTAGTATGCGCTGTTACAACTGTACAAGTTCCAGATTTAATACCACTCTCTAAAATTGTATCTTTTACACTCTGAGTGATATCCACATAGGATACAACTTTTTCTTTTGTTTCTACTTTAAACTCTTTTTGAAATACACTCATGATTAACCCTCATTCATTACTTGATCAATAGCTTCTACCATCAATCTCAACATTTCTTTTGGATTTTCAGCTTTTACGATACCACTTGTGCAACCAGTTCCTTCTGCACCTAATTTAATAGTTCTATAGACATCCTTTTCATTCATAATTCCTGCGCCTTGCATCATAAGAATATTAGGATTTACTGACTTCACTTGTTCATTCGTTTTAACAATGTAAGAATCGTCACTCGTTTGTCCAGTACCAATTAGCTCAGTCGGTTCACAAAGCATAATTGTTGGTTCTAACATCGCGAGCATTTTAGCCTCTTGAATAGAATCTGCACATAGAACAGTAATCATTCCAAGTTCTTTTGCTTTATTTACTGATGCAACCACTTGAGATGTTGTTAATGGATGTTCAGCATGGTTTAAGAAAGTTGCTCTTGCTCCCGCGTTGTATAAAGATGCAGGTAACACAGCACCCATTCCTCTACCACAATCAATTCCGTCTAAATGCTGGGCAGTAACAATGATGTTTTTAGTTTCATTCGCTACTCTACTAATATCCGCATACGGACAAGTTACGAAAATACTAATTTCAGGAAAACGTTCTGCTAAACGGTCCGCTTCCTTAGCCAACTCTAGTAATTCATCACCAAATAAATATGACTTGGGATTGAAGATGAAGAATTTGTTTTTTACAGTTTTCATATTTCGCCTCCTAAATTATTTGGTTTCAAATACTTTATAGTAATGTTCAAGAGTATTTTCCATACCTTCTCTTGATAATTTAACAATATCGATATAGTTTTCAACTTGTCCATCAGCAACTGCTTTTGCACCAGAGTATATAAAATCACTATAAATGTTAATCTTTGAAATACCATGTGTTGCACAACGATTTAGGTTATCATCTCCAGAACCCGATCCACCATGCAATACTAATGGAACAGCAAGTGCTTCATCTAACTCTTCTAAACGTTCAAAGTTTAATTTTGGAGTACCTTTATACAAGCCATGAGAAGTACCAATTGAAACCGCTAATGAATCTACATTCGTTTCCTCAACAAATTTCTTAGCGTCTTCTACGCTAGTATATATTGATTTTACTTCTTCATTGTTTGACGCAGCATTTGCTCCGACAAAGCCAATTTCAGCTTCCACATCTACGCCTAATTGATGAGCGTATTCCACAACTTCTTTCGTTTTACGAACATTTTCTTCAAATGTATCTAAAGACGCATCGATCATCACTGAATTAAATCCAAGCTCAATAGCTCGTTTAATGAATTCTAAATCTTGTCCATGATCAAGATGTAATACGACTGGTGTTTTTGTTACTTCTTGGAAATAACGTCCAATCGCTGCAGCATCTTCTAAACTCAAATACTGAGAATGTACTTGCGCAAACGCTAAAATTAATGGTAATCCTAATTTTTCACTAGTCTCAGAATATGCTTTTGCGCAATTCCAATCGATCATATTAGCTGCAGGAACTGCATAATGTTCCTTTTTTGCTTTACCCAATACATCTCTCATTCTTGCTTTCATTATTAAGCCTCCAATGCTTGTTTCAATTCATTCCATAGAGAATCGATTCCCATTCCTGTAAGAAGTGGTAGTCCCATAATAACTTTGTCCTTTACTGAATCAGGTACAACGGTGGTAGAAATAACCACGTCATATTCATCCAATCTGTTCACTTCTTCAGATACTTTAGATTGGAATACTTGCACTTTATCTTCGTAACCATTATCTTTCAACCATTGTTTTACTTTACCAACAACTACAGTAGATGTTGCAATACCTGAACCACACATAACTAATAATTTTTTCATAATATACACTCCTATTTTGCAGCACGAACTTTATTGATGTAGTATAAACCAGCTAATGAACCAACTAATACAATAGTTAAAATAATCCATGGAACTGTTTGTCCAGCGAATACGAATAACCAAGTTGGCCACAATCCACCTTCAGCAAGTGCTGTAATACTTGTATTTCCACCTAAATCGAAGTTAGCTGCTTTCGCTGCTTGAGTAACAAGTGGAGCAACCCATGATGTGATATAGAAAATACTTGTCATGTAAATGGCACCACCTACAACTGTACGAACAATATTTCCTCTAAATACAGCTGCCATTAAGCAGACTACGAATGGAATTGTTGCAAGGTCACCGAATGGTAATGTTTGGTTACCAGGTAAAATTACTGCAAGTAAAATTGTAATTGGTACTAAAAGTAATGAACTAGACAATACAGCTGGGTGTCCTACAGATAAAGCTGAATCCATACCGATATTTACTTCACGGCCTGGGAAACGTTTTTGAACGAATTCATTAGCAGCTTCTGAAATTGGAGTTAAACCTTCCATTAATAGAGATACCATACGTGGCATAAGAACCATTACGGCAGACATTTTAACACCTAATTGAAGAACCCCTTTTGCATCATAACCAGCTAAAAGTCCCATTACAATACCGATAATTAAGCCTAAAACTGTGCTTTCACCAAAAACACCAAATTTCTTTTGAATGCTTTCTGGGTTAGCTTCAATTTTGTTAAATCCAGGAATACGGTCAAATAACCAGTTTAAAGGAATAGCAACTAAGAACCCAGGTGCTGAAGTACCGTGTGGGAATGTAATGTTTGGGAACCCATAGAATTTTTTAATTGCTGGCGCAATAAGATCTGCTAATAAGTAAATCATTACTAAATAAGTAGCAGTAGCATATAAACCTAATGTGAAATCTTGAGTAACTGCATAAACTAGTGAAGCTACGAAGGCTGCATGCCAGAAGTTCCACATATCAACCATCAATGTTTTTGTTAACCCTAAGAATAAAAGTAATAAGTTAATACCAATACCAATTGGAATAGCAAGTGAACCTAACAATGTACCATATGAGATTGCTGCAGCTGCTGGCCAACCAACGTCAATAGTTGTTAAGTTTAAACCAAAACGTTCAACCATCGCTTGAGCAGCAGGTCCTAAGCTACCCCCTAACAAATCAACTACCATATTTAATCCTACAAAACCAACCCCAACAATAATACCTGATACAAAGGCTTTTTTAGGTTTTGTTCCAAGAGCCATACCAAAAATAAAAATTAAAATTGGTAGAACAACAATGGCTCCTAAATCAATAAATTTTTGAAATAATTCTAATAACATTATAACTTCCTCCTAATGAATGATAATCAGAATAACAGTCTGATACTGATGATTTAGTATTTTCTTTCCTCCTTTCTATTACTAAACCACTAAATTATTTAATATTTTTTAATGCTAATACTTCTTTAATCTCTGAGTTCGATGTATTTTCATCCATGCTCAAGATTCTTTCCATGATGTCCTTATCTTGAAGAACTTCAATCAGTTGTTGCAACATAGTTAGTTGACTATGGGCTTCTTTGAGAGCCAGCATAAAAATCACTCTAACCGGTACTTCAACATCATTCGTTCCCATTTGATAAAAAGAAACAGGCTCTTTTAAGGTCATTAATGCAATTTGTTCTTTATTCACATGTTCTACATCAGTATGCGGAATAGCAATCCCGTACGATTCGAATTGTAATCCTGTTGGAAAAACATGCTCTCTATCAATAATTGCCTGTTTATAAGATTCTTTTACAATCCCTTTACTGATTAATTTATCCGTCAAATAGCTTAATGCTTCTTCTTTTGTTTTTATGTTTGCAACATTTATTTCAAAGACTTCTTCATTTAGCATTTTGGCTCACCTCCTTAAGTAGTCTATTTTTAATTTCATCACCGTTTTCCAATTGAACCAATTCATTCATCAATTCTTGATTTTCAATCACAGAATACAATGCGATTAAACTATCTTTAAAAATTGGAATATCATTTTCCGCAACGGCAATAAGAATTATCAACTTAACATTATTTTTTCCCCAATTTATTGGTTTATCCAAGGTCATGACTATTAATTCGGACTGTTCAACAAATCTTGGATCACAGTGCGGTAAGGCAACCCCTGTATAAACACTTGTGCTTCCAAGCGTCTCCCTCTCAAGAATGGATTCTTTAAACTCTTTAATTCTACGATTCGTTGCATCACATTCCCTAATCATTTTTTCGATACACTCTTTTTTGCTTTTCACAGTTTCTCGAATTAATGAAGGTTTCTTAATTAACGTTTGCAAAGATTCTAAATTAAATTTCCTACCATCCAAGCTTGTTCTCATCAAGGTATAATTATCAGTCATATGTTCTGAATAGAAACTTCTGATTGACTCAATTTCATCTTTTGTAAGAATCGGACTAACTTCAATAACTGGAACTTTTACTTCCGGAAGAGCAATTGTAGAGATTATCAAATCAATATTGCTTAAGTCATAAAAATCAAGCTCTCTTGCATTAATGTTTGTTATCTTTGCATCCGAATCAAAAATTTTATGTAGTTTACTCATAATTAATTCTGAAGTTGCAATACCGTTTTGGCAGATAACAACAATATTGAGAGGCTTAACAATTTTTTCGATTGCTAATTGAAAATGAATGACGATAAAAGCCAGCTCTTCATTCGAAATATTAATTTCGTAATATTTACTAAGTCCTCGAATAGCTATCCAAATAACATTAAACAAACTCGAATACTGTTTTTTTATTTCCTCTAGTGCAGGATTTGTAATGTATATTTGATTTCGTAACCTAAAAATCATCTTTGAAATATGGTTGGATAACATTAATTTCAAGTGATTGTCTTTCGATAAATCTAGACTAAGTAGATTAGAAACTTTATTTATTAATTCGTTGACTTGATGTTCAATATTTTGAATATAATCAGCTGATTGAATACTGAAGCCATACGCTAGTAAGCTATAAGCCATTGCTTCAATTTCATAAGGCGAGATTTCTGAAAAAGATTTATTGATGATGCTCTCCAATAATTCACCAGAAAAGAAATAAACTTCTAAGTGATTCAGATCATTAATCAAATTACTTGTTCTTTCAGTTAAGCAGTTATTGTTTTCTGTTCTCTTTTTAAAAACTAAACATTCTACAAGCAACAAACACGAATATTCTTCTGAAAATTGATGATGATATTTTTGAGACAATCTACTAATCGCTTCATAGCAGATTTCTATATCTTTCTCTGAGAAGAAACGTTCTATTTTTTCTTCTCTTCCTAATGACTGAGCTTGAATAACATAAGATTGTAGAGCTTTTCTTATATTCCACTCATCACCATCGACAAATAATTGGTCATGTTTGATACGTATTTTTAAGTCGAATTGCCCTAAATTTTTTTCTAGTTTATCAATATCTCTATGGACTGTTGATTCTGTAACATACATTTCCTCAGCAAAATCATAAATATCTAAGTCTTCTTGATTTATAAATAATCTTTTAATAAGCTCTGACTCTCTATATTCCGGCGAAAAATCTTGAACTCCAGATTCATGCTTATTTACTAATAATAGTGAATGAATTTGCTTTCTCTCTTCATCAGCAGATAGTTTAATTCCTTTTCTCGGAACTTTAACAATTCTGCTTTTAAGTTCTCCTTCATCGAAAAAATCATTTAATTTATCAATATCTTGATAAACAGTTTTCGTAGAAACTCCGTATTTTTCAGCTAATTGATTAGCTGAGAGGTATTCATGCTGTTTAAGCAAAAATTCTAATAAGAAGATTTGTCTTGCATTCATGTTTTCACTCCCTCTTCAATGCATTTCTACTGCAAGCGTTTTATCACACTTCTAGTATATGATACGCTTACAGTAATTTTTATTCGTTATTGTTCCAGATTAATGTGGAACTACTTATAGTTTTATCCTTATTTGTATCATTTTCATTAACAATTCGTAACCATAAAAAGCTTTTATTTCGATAATTATGGGAATTATTCGGATATTGTAGTGAACTAATAACTTTTCAAAAGTAACATATTTGTTACTGTGAAGTGCACCCTGTCAAGTAGACAGGAAAATAAATAAAGTGTATGACGAGTTCTTATGAACTCGTCTTTTTATTTATGCTGGGATTTTTAACCCCATTGATAAAGAAATTCTTTTCTTATTATAGAACTGGATATACTCCTCAACTTTCTCGAAAAGAGATTCATAGGTTTTGAAATGATATAAACGATATACTTCTTCCTTTAAGGTTCCCCAGAATGATTCAATTGGTCCATTATCGATACATCTTCCAGGACGGGACATACTATGTGTTATTTGTCCTTCTTCTATAAAGTGCTTAAAGAAATGAGAAGTATATTGGAATCCTCGATCGCTATGAATTATTGTTTTTGTTGGAATTATCTTCCTTTTTATTTGATTAAAAGTATCTTTAACAATTTGATTATTGTTTTGTTTAGAGATTTGATAAGCAACTATTTTCTTTGTGCCATAATCTAAAACTGCACTTAAATAAGCTTTTTCTCCCTTTCCATACTTCAATTCAGTGATATCCGTTAATAGTAGAGCCATTGGCTCGTAGTCTTTCTTAAATTCTCGATTTAAAATATTAGCTGCAGTGTATTCTTCAGTGTTCGATTTATAACGATAACGTTTTTTTCGTATAACTGCCTTTAATCCCATTAGTTTCATAAGACGCTGAATACATTTATGATTCACTTTTGCATTTCTATAATAGTTTAAATAGATTGTGATACGACGATATCCATATATACCTTGAACAGATTCATATACTTCGTCTATTAATTCCATTAAACGACGTAGTCGTTTTTCAGATTCCGAAGGGACACGATTTAACCATTTATAATAGCCAGCTCTACTAACTTTTAACACTTTACATAATAGAGTAATATGAAATCCTCTTTTACTTAATTTTTTAATCGTTTGATATTCCGCTTCAAATCTCGTTTGGCAAACATCAACTCGCTTTCCACTTCTTGTAATTTTTTTAGTGCGGCATTTTCTGTTTCTAAATATTCGTTTCGCGCCTTTAATATTGCCATTTCTGCACGAATACGCTCAGTTTCTGTCTGTATATTTTCTGGTTTTCGTTTCCCTCGACTGTCTATTAATCCATCAGGACCATATTTTTGATATTTTTTTACCCATTGATACACCAAGTTGTAAGAAACGTTATATTTCTGTGCGGTTTGTTTATAGTTTAATTGATTTTGAATACAGTCTTTGACGATAAGGATTCTTTCTTCGTGCGTTGTTTTTCTATATTTCATAGTGTACACCTCTGGCTTAGGATCGTAGGCCTTCGTGGCCTCACCATTAGTATACTTAATAATCCAATTTCGTACAGTTCTAGCAGAAGGAATTTTGTATTTTCTTGCGATTACTCTTAAATAGGTTTTCGATTCTAAAAACTCTTTAACCACCTTTTCTTTAAATTCCTTTGTATAAGTGTTAAACCCGTCTCGATCTTCTAATGCAGAAGGTCCATATGCTTTATAGTTCAAAAAATACATATTAAATGCTCCAGGTGAAATCTTTAAACCATATTCACTACGCAGCTCACGAAAAGGCACACCATCTAAATACAATTCTATGAATCGTTCTAATTCTTTTGCAGTATGTTTCTTAGCCAATCTAAAAAATACCCCCTCTAAAGTAGTTTACTTTTTTTAGTGTCTACTTTAGAGGGAGCATATCACTGTAGCATATATGTTACTTTTTACTTTTTTTGCAAAAAAAATTGCACTAAAAAAAACGCTATTCATTTAATGAATAACGTCTTTTTAAAATATATAGTTTTGTGTATAAGTCAGATTCTTCAAATCTTCTTTTTCTGTTGGGGATTTTGTTAAATCAACCTTAACTGCACTTATTAGTTAAATCTACTCTCAAAAATTAAATAAATTACAGGAATTCTAAAAGTAATAATCATTAACTTATAAATTATATATTATTTTAGAGGTTTATATTCAATAAGTTCATCTTTAGGATTATTTCTTATTTCCTTCAGAAAAATTATTTTCAATTTTTTTAGGCCTTTTTTTGACTCAAAACACCAATTTTCGTTGATATAACAACATTTCCGTCTAAAAAACAAAAATCCCGAAATTCACTTATAAGTGAATTTCGGGATTTCGCATTTTACTGTTTATTTTGTTTCAATTTATAGTTCGCGTAGAGTTTCAACGTAATCGTTCCAAACACCGCTACTGTTAATAAGTTGATGATACTTGCAATCCATCCTTGAGTAAATACAATCGTTGTGGAGTGTTGATAGAACAATACATCAAGCGTCGGTGCAATTAATCCGAAAATCGCAATATTTACTGCCGCTTGGACGACATTGAAACGCACCATGTCATGTCTTGAAAAGACTCCTTGACGTAAGCTATTGCGACGAATCGCGAATCCAAATACAAATCCTAACGCACCTGTACTTAACGCCCATGATATCCATAAGTGGTCCGTATAGATTAAATCAAATAATACATGCCCAGTAAAACCGACAATGGCTGCTGGAATAGCGCCTGCAACACCTGCAAAGAGTGCAAGGTATCCATATGCCAATTGAATATATACTCCCTCAATTGGTGTTGTAATCGACGTTAGTAACATTAACGTTGTCATAATTCCAATCCCAATAACGGTATAGAGAATTGTTTTAAACAGTCCGTCTTTCACAATACCCCTCCTTTGCCTATTTCGATGTTGGCTCTTCTCCAATAATTCGTACTTCTGGCTCAAGAGCTACGCCATCTTTTTCTAAAATCACTTTTTGAACATGGCGGATTAAATTCATATAGTCCGTTGCTGTTCCGTTATCAATATTCACCATAAATCCGGCATGCTTTTTAGACACTTGCACGCCACCGATTTGATATCCTTGAAGTCCAGCATCTTGGATTAATTTTCCTGTAAAATGCCCTTGGGGACGTTTAAACACACTTCCACATGAAGGATACTCAAGCGGTTGTTTACTTTCACGTAAATGCGTTAATTCCGCTACTTTTTGGTCAATCTCTTCTTGATTTCCTTCAGCTAAACGGAATCCCACTTCAATCACAAGATCTCCTGTCTTTTGAACGAGGCTATGACGATAGCTAAAGTCTAACTCTTCGTTTGTGTACGTTTTGAATTCCCCATCAGGAGTAATGACTTCAACGTACTCAACGACTTCACTCACTTCACCGCCGTAAGCACCAGCGTTCATGAAGATGGCTCCGCCGACACTTCCTGGAATCCCACAAGCAAATTCTAAGCCTGTTAATCCATTATTCGCCGCTTCTTTTGACACATCAATTAAGGCCACTCCGCCTTCAGCGACGATTTGTGTACCAGATACTGTTAAATGAGACATGTCGTTTAACATAATCACAGCACCGCTAATTCCGCCGTCTTTAATGATCACGTTCGATGCATTTCCTAAAATCGTCGTTGGAATATTATGTTCACGAAGCCAATGCATCACTGCGCTTGCTTCTTTTTTATCTTTTGGAAAAATCAGAATGGCAGCACGGCCACCTGTTTTTGTAAATGTATAATTTTTAAGTGGTTCGTTGTAAAAAACTTTTACATCCGGAAACTCTGTTGAAAATACAGTATAATCCATATTCTTCTCCTTATTCGTAATCCTTTTAATACTACTATTCTCACACGATTACGTCAACTATTTGGAAGGTTTAGCCCTTACGCTTCCCATTCTTGTAATAGTTGGTGCACCATTTGCGCAGAACGTTTTCCAGCTTGAACGATAAACGTATCAAAATCAACCGCAGACGTTCCACGTTCTGGAATATCGGAAATGGCACGAATCACGATAAATGGAACTCCAAACGCGTGACAAGCTTGGGCAATCGCTGCCCCTTCCATTTCAGAAGCCATCACATCTGGGAAGTGTTTTAAAATATGTGTTCTTTGCTCGCGAGTATGGATAAAGCTGTCAGACGAAACGATAAGGCCTGTATGGCTCTTTAAATCCACCTTAGCAATCGCCTGTTCAATCGACGGTAAAAAGTCTTGATTCATGGCAAAACGCGCTGGCATGCCCGGCATTTGCCCGTAAACGTAATTAAAAGCTGTCACGTCGGCATCACAGTACGCAAGTTCTGTCCCAATGACAATATCTCCAATTTCAAGAGAAGTGCCAAATCCACCTGCAGAACCTGTATTGATGACCAAATCTACACCAAAGCGGTCGATTAAGATTCCTGCAGCCAGTGCAGACATCACTTTCCCGATTCCTGATTGGACAAGGACAATCGATTTCCCAACGAGTGTGCCTTCGATAAATTCCCAGTTGGCTACGGTAGTTTTCTTCTCAATCGTCATCTCTTCTTCAAGGAGACGCTTTTCTTCTTCCATTGCCGCAATAATTCCAAATTTCATTCTTTCACCTCATTATTATCGTTCGATCTGTTTCGCCATCAATATGATATCTTCGTATCCGTCACCGATTTTTACACCGTTTTTAAGGCGGCCTTCTTCTTCAAAACCAAACTTTTCATAGAGACGGTGTGCCTTCTTATTTACAGCTACGACCTCCAGTTCAACACGACTGAGGGTTGAATATTCCGTCACCCAATCCAGCATTTCTTCCATCATCACGGTCGCAATCCCTTGGCCCCAGTATGACTTCAATACGCTAATTCCTAATTCACCACGGTGTGAGAATTTAGGATGTAGGCTGCCAGCAATCGAACCGACTGCAATAATCTCGTCTCCATCTTTTGCCAGTAACATATATTGATTTTCGTTCTCGTAGAGCGATTCAATAAACAATTCTTCTTGAGCAACAGAATACTTCAATCCTTCTGGTCCAAAGGAAAGAAAATCTGTTTCACTCCCTACTTTTTTACTATAATCTAATAACGCTTTAGCATCGTCTTTGACTGGAAGTGCAAATATAATTTCTCGTTCTTTACTCATCTGTTGCCTCCAATTGTTTGATAAATTCTTCGTACTCTTTTCCGTGTGGAACTAAACGAATCACACGTACAGACTCTCCGTCTCCTACACGGTCGATTTGAATTTTTAAGAAAGTCGAAGGAAGTTCATCTTCGATATACTGTGCCCATTCAACGACGCACACACCACCCGCATAGAAATACTCTTCGAGGCCTACTTCGCTGGCGCCACCACTTTCTTCAATACGATACATGTCCATATGAAATAGCGGAAGGCGGCCTTTACGGTATTCACGAATCAATGTATACGTTGGGCTCTTAATGACGCGGTCGATGCCTAAACCAACAGCGATTCCTTTGGTAAGAGTCGTCTTTCCAGCGCCTAAATCTCCTTCTAGAATGACGCAGCTATTTTCAAATAACGCTTCACCTAGACGCTGTCCTAGCGCCATTGTCTCCTCTTGTGATGATGTATGTACTTCAAACATGATGCTACTCCTTCAAACTTGGTTCTGTTGTCTGGCATAAAAAAAGAGCCAAGACAAACTGTCTTAGCTCATTATAGCATATTTTGCTTATTTTAGAACGCGTCCTAAGAATTCTTTTGTACGGTCTACTTGTGGGTTTTCAAAGATTTGTTCTGGAGTTCCTTCTTCAGCGATAACCCCTTTATCCATGAAGACAACACGGTCACTCACTTCTTTGGCAAATCCCATTTCGTGCGTTACAACGATCATTGTTAGCCCTGTGTGCGCTAAGCTTTTCATTGTTTCTAACACTTCGTTTACCATTTCTGGGTCAAGTGCTGACGTTGGTTCGTCGAAAAGCAATACATCTGGTTCCATTGATAATGCACGCGCGATGGCTACACGTTGTTTTTGACCACCTGATAATTGACGAGGTTTTGCATTGATGTACGCTGCCATTCCTACTTTTTCAAGGAATTCTTTTGCGATGTTCTCTGCTTCCTCTTTTGATTTTTTCAATACTTTCATAGGTCCAACAATACAGTTTTCTAACACGTTTAAGTTGTTAAATAAGTTAAATTGTTGGAAAACCATTCCTACGTGAGTACGGTATTCGTAAATACTCTTGTCATGTTCAAGAATATTTTGGCCATCGTAGTAGATTTCGCCTGAAGTTGGTTTTTCAAGTAAGTTTACACAACGTAAGAGTGTTGATTTACCAGAACCACTGGAACCGATAATCGTTACTACTTCCCCTCGTTTTACTTCAAAAGAAATATCTTTAAGAACTTCATTAGTACCGAAAGTTTTACTTAAGTTTTGAATGGAAATTACTGCTTCGCTCATTATGCATTTCCTTTCTGTCTAGTTTTTTCTTCGACTGCCGACATTGAGTTTGAGTTCAATGGATCTGAATAGATCACTTCATAGTTATCTGGACCATCTAATTTACGCTCGAAGTAACGTAAAATACGAGTCACTGTGAATGTCATGATGAAGTATAAAATTAATGTGACAAAGAATGTATCGAAGTAACGGAAGTTTTGTCCCGCAACTGTTTTTGTAGCAAAGTACAATTCTGATACAGAAATTACGTTCAATACAGAAGTATCTTTGATGTTGATAACGAACTCGTTCCCTACTGCTGGAAGAATGTTACGAAGTACTTGTGGGAAAACAACATAGCGCATTGTTTGCCAGTGTGTCATCCCGATAGCTTGGCTGGCTTCAAATTGTCCTTGGTCGATAGAAATAATCCCACCACGAACGATTTCTGACATATAAGCCCCTGTGTTAATCGATACGATGAAAATCGCAGCGAATGTTACATCTAAGTTAATGCCAAACATTAATGCTGTTCCGTAGTAAATTACCATCGCTTGTACGATCATTGGTGTTCCACGGAAGAATTCTGTATAGCAGTTTAAAATGATGACTGCAATTTTTAAGAGAATACGTTTAGGTCCTTTTTCTGGTAGTGGAATTGTTTTAACAAATCCGATGAACATCCCGATTAAAGTTCCAATAATTGTACCAATAATTGAAATATATAGTGTAATCCAAGCACCTGTTAAAAACATTTGCCAGTTCTGTTGAATGATTTTTACAATCCAATCAATACTCATTTATTTTCCTACTTTCTGTATTTAATGTGTATGTATACGCCACACGAGGTGGCGGTGTGTTATGTTTGTTTTCTATATTCAGTGAGTGCCCTTGCGCAGTGGTGAAGTAAAGCTCGCCGTCACCCAATATTCACACTGTGAATATTGGCTAAACGCTTTTCCTCACATCCTGTAGTTGAACTCGGGCTCACAGGACTGACGTCCACTTCCCGAAACGTACGCAGAACGTTTCACGTTCCTTCCGTCGTTTCGGTCCAGTGATTCAGTCCTGAGCGTTCGCCCTCGTATCCTGATTACTCAGCAGCTGGTTGATTCTTAATTGCGTCTTGCATGATTTGTTGACGTTCTTCGCTAGAGATTGTTTTTAATGCTTCGTTGATTTGTTTTGTTAATGGGCTATCTTTTTTAACACCAACAGCTGTTTGTGTGTCTTCTGGTGATACTTTGAAGCCATCTGTTAATTTAACCATTACGAAGTCGCTGTTTGCTGCTTGAGCAGAAATTGCTTCTGGTAATTCAGAAACGTAAGCGTCGATTGTTCCTGCTTGTAGTGCTACACGCATTGCTGGGAAGTTATCCATAGCAGCTTGTTTGTCAACGCCTGGAATTTGGTCGATCACTGAGTAGTGGAAAGTGTTTAATTGAGCTGTTACTTTTGCACCAGCAAAATCTGCTAATGAAGTAGCGTTTGCGTATTTAGAACCTTTTTTAACCACTAATACTAATTGTGAATCATAGTAAGAATCTGTAAAGTCGATTGTTGCTTTACGTTCTTCTGTAGGACTCATACCAGCAATGATCGCATCTATTTTACCTGAAACAAGCGCTGGTGTTAAGCCATCCCACTCAGTTTTTACGATTACTAATTCTTTTCCTAATTGTTTAGCCACACGTTTTGCGATTTCAACGTCGTAACCGCCAGCGTATTGGTCAGTTCCTTGAATTTTCACAGCACCGTTTGAGTCATCTTTTTGAGTCCAGTTAAATGGTGGGTACCCCGCTTCCATCCCAACCACTAATTGGTTTTGGTTTGCTGTCCCTTGACTAACAGGTGTGCCACACGCTGCTAATCCTACTGTCATTGCTAAAGCTGCAATTGCGCCTAAAATTTTTTTCATTTTCTTTCTCTCCTTCTCGATTATCAAACTGGTTCACTCATAACACACAAAAAAGGAACCACGAACAAAAGCCGTGATTCCTCATAAAAAGTCATAAGTAGTCATTCTTTTGCCCGGTAATTGATTGCACTTCATGAGTATCTGGGCAGATATCATGACAGTGACTGACCTATTATGACCAGCCCCCAACGTTTTCACGTTTCGGCGAAATCCCCTTTCCAGTTTCCTGTACTCTTGTCATCCGCACCTCAGTTCAATAACCATTTGATTTAATTGATGAAAATAAATTAACACATATTTTTTTGAAAGTCAACCCATATATTTTCATTTTTTGAAAATACCTGCCAAAACTCTTTTTATCTCCTCCACCTTCTCTAACATTATGCCTCAGAAATACATTTTTTGTACTAGTTTAAAGTTGATTATTCAGAATTTAGCGGATTTTATAGTGGCGATAATGTAAAAAGCATCGAATGTGAATTACTCGGAGTTGGTATTTATACCATACTCCGAGTTTGAAGCTTCGAAGACGAGAGACTCTAGACTCGAGTCGGTGCAACATTATAGCCACTATAAACAAATCCGCAAGGATTCTGAATAATTCTTTTTCCCCCCTCTCCTTCACTACCAGGTTGCCTTAGAAATAAATTTTCTTTGTGCACAAAAAAATGATTACGAAGGAACTTCGAGTTTCTATAATCGCAGTGGTGGGGAATCGTAT
>CAUVJW010000018.1:0-20899 GCA_963552295.1 uncultured Streptococcus sp.
TCTTCACAGAACAAATTGTTGATAATGCACAATTAACAGAGTACATGATTCAACACGCGAACCGTTACCGTTTATCACATCCTGAAATCGAAACAGCGATTGGTCGTGCGCTTGACCTATTCAACCACACATTCAAATACGATGAATCATTACAAATTATTGAGTCAGCGTTAGAACAAGTGGAACCAGGTGCAGGTAACCGTGTCCGTCAAAACTATCAATCAGAAAAGAATAATAGCTTATTCTTCTAATAGAGTAATTCATTAAGCCACGTGGGTGAAAGCTCACGTGGCTTTTTTGTTTTCTTTTGAATCATCGTATCATAATCAAGTTTTATGTGTGGAAAATCTATGTTTTTACGATTCTTCCAGAAGTATACTAAAGATACAAATGAAGGAGGGATTTTATGGATTTTGTATTATGGGGAAGCGTATTTTTAGCGGGCTTATTCTCGTTTTTTTCTCCGTGCGTGCTACCGCTGTTTCCAGTCTATTTTGGTGTTTTAATGAGTGAACAGGACGGACCTCACCTGAAGATTGGTAAATTAGAGATCTATTGGAAGCCAATGATTCGAACGGTCATCTTTATCGCTGGCATTTCAACAGTCTTTTTCTTCTTAGGATTTGCGGCAACTGCATTAGGAAGCCTGATTTACAATCCTTGGTTTAATATCACACTGGGAGTCGTGATTGTGCTATTGGGATTGCACCAAATGGAACTGTTCCATTTACTATTTTTACAAAAACAAAAAACAGTTCAGTTTGAAATCAAAGATAAAAAATCGCTTTGGAGTAGTTACTTATTAGGACTCAGCTTCAGCTTCGGATGGACGCCTTGTGTGGGTCCAGTACTAAGTGCAGTCCTAACGCTTATCTCCACGCAACAAGCCAGTAGCACTTATGGTATTTTCTTACTTTGCTTGTATATATTAGGCTTGGCTATTCCGTTTTTAATCTTATCTGCTGCTTCAACCGTAGCGTTTAAATGGTTTAACCTTGCTAAGAAACGATTATTATTACTTAAAAAAATCGGAGGACTCGTGATTGTTATGATGGGAGTATCGATTATCTTTTCTCAACTATCACAAGTATTCCATTAAAAATTAGGAGGAACGAAGATGAAAACAAAATTGATGATTGCATTATTTAGTACATTGCTTTTAGGCGCTTGTCAAAATTCACAAATGGGAATGGATACTAAAGACATGAAAGAAACCACTGAAATGATGAGCTCGATGAGTGGTGAAAAAATGGATAAAATGGATAACATGAATTCCAAAGATGAGAAGATGGATAACATGAGTTCAAAAGATGAGAAGATGGATAACATGAGTTCAAAAGATGAGAAGATGGACAAACAGATGGGAGAAATGGATGATATGACACAGTCTACCTTTACAACATTAGATGGGAAACAAGTTTCACTAGCAGACTATAAAGGGAAAAAAGTTTATTTGAAGTTTTGGGCTTCATGGTGCCCAATTTGTCTATCTGGACTAGCGGACATCACACAACTTTCTGAAATGCCACCAAAAGATTCAGTGGTCCTTACAGTCATTGCACCTGGTGTGAACCGCGAAAAATCTTTAGGGGACTTCAAAGAATGGTTTATGGGGGTAGACTACCATTCATTACCAGTACTCGTAGATAAAGACGGTCAATTTTTGAAGAAACTTGGAGTCGTGGGATATCCAACCTCAGCATTTATCGATGCCAATGGAAAAGTTGTCAGAGTTCAACCAGGACACGTTTCTAATGACGATATCGTAAAAACGTTAGAAAGCCTATAAGAAAGGAGAATTTCCTATGGATAAAAAATTAGTGGTAACACTCTTTGCTGTTGTCATCATTCTTTTAGGATTGGCTTATTTTGCCAAAGGAAGTACCTTTGCAAAGGATTCAAAAGCTGATGAAATCTCAAATAAGGTAACCAAACTAATTGAAACAGATAGCACTACTGGTGAAATGAATAAGGAAGGTGAACATATGAAAGAAATATATTTAGCTGGTGGATGTTTTTGGGGATTAGAAGAATACTTTTCTAGAATTAATGGTGTTATTGATGTTGTGAGTGGATACGCGAATGGAAAGGTTGAAACAACCAATTATAAGCTCATTCATGATACAGATCATGCGGAAACGATTCATGTTACTTATGACGCTGATAAAATTTCCCTACGCGAGTTATTACTGTATTACTTTAGAGTCATTGATCCATTTTCTGTGAATAAACAAGGAAATGATACAGGAAGACAATATCGTACGGGTATTTATTATGTTGATGAGGCAGATAGCGCCATTATTCAACAAGTCATGAAGGAAAAAGAAGAATCCTTTGGTAAGAAATTAGCCGTTGAGACGGAACCTTTGAAAAATTTTGTGGTAGCAGAAGATTATCATCAAGATTACTTGAAGAAGAATCCAAATGGATATTGCCACATTGACGTTAAAAAGGCGAGTGACCCTGTAATTGATGCTAGTCTTTATCCACTTCCTGACGAAGAGACTCTAAAAGCAACACTCACAAAGGAACAATATGCAGTTACTCGTGAAAATAAAACGGAAAGAGCATTTTCAAATGAATACTGGGATAATCATGAACAAGGGATTTATGTAGATGTAGTTACAGGAGAACCGCTATTTTCTTCCAAAGATAAATTTGATTCTGGCTGCGGCTGGCCAAGTTTTTCAAAACCAATTTCTTCGGAAGTTGTGACCTATCATGAGGATAATAGTTTCAATATGAAACGTGTTGAAGTTCGAAGTAGGGTAGCCGATTCACACCTTGGACATGTTTTTGAAGATGGTCCAAAAGAAAAAGGTGGACTTCGTTTTTGTATCAATAGTGCTTCCATCAAATTCATCCCACTCAATGAGATGGAAGCAAAGGGATATGGCTATTTAGTCGATTTCGTCAAATAACCACTCAGTGCTTCTCTAAGTTATTCTCCTTTAGAGAAGCACTTTTTTTGAGTAAAAATAGATTTAAAACCGTTATGAATAGAAGTATAATAGAGAAAGGAGGGGAATAAGATGTATTCAATCTTAATAGTTGAAGATGAACCAATTATTCGTAGAGGGATTGCTTCTTTAATTGATTTTGAATCGCTGGGAATTTCAACGGTTCAGGAAGTAGAAAATGGGGAGCAAGCACTGGAAAAAATACGAGAAGAAGCGCCGGATATTTTACTGACAGATATTAATATGCCGAAAATGGATGGCATTACTCTTGCACAATTGGTGAGAACAGAATATCCGCAAATGAGAATTATCTTCTTAACTGGGTATGATTATGTAGATTATTTATTATCAGCAGTGAAAATTGGAGTAGAAGATTATATTTTAAAGCCAGTGACGAAATCAGAAATTGAAGCTTTATTGGTGAAAGTTGTTGCCAAACTAAACGAAGAAAAGCGCCAACGCGAACTATTGGCATTAGCAAGTGAAGAGGACGCCTCTTCGGGAACTCAGCATTTCGAGAAGTTGATTTTAGAGCAATTATCTAATCAAAATTTAGCGCTAGGTGAACTTGCAAAGCAATTAGGATTCAGTACGAACTACCTTAGCCTTTTAATCAAAAAAGAACTTGGAATGTCCTTTCAAGAGTATGTGACTCAGCAACGAATTCAAAGAGCAAAGCGTCTCTTATTATCAACCGACATGAAGATTTATGAGGTGGCTTTAGCCGTTGGAATAGAAGATATGAACTATTTCTCTTATCGATTCAAGTCGATTGTCGGCGTTTCCCCTAAAAGTTTTAGAAGTGGGGCAAAAATATGAAAAAACAGTCCCTTGCAACAAGATTATTTGCCTATTTAAGTATCATGCTTTTTGCCATGGTCGTTTTAATTGGAAGCTTCTATTTTATAAAGAGTAGCGAAGTTTTTCATCGTGAAGTAGAAGACCATACCATTCATGAGATTGATACCAGCTCCAAATATATCGAACAGTACGTTTCGAATCTAAAATCTACTTCAAGATCTTTATCACAGTCGCAGGCAATTAAGGACTTTGCCAGTCAAAAAACAGCAGAAAATGAAGCGACAATCCATGAATGGCTTGAGACAATGTTGAAGAGTCATCCGGATTTCGTATCGATACGATTGGTGACAAAAGATGGAAGATTAATTACGACCGGGATGGAAGAGGAAATGGTGACTTCAGCGGATATGATGGCCCAAAAATGGTATCAAGATGCTCTAGAGCACTCGAATGTTCCAATCATTCAGTCTATCAAGAATCAAAATAATGAAATCGTGATTTCTATTAGTCAGGAAGTGAAAAGCAACGCAGGAGAAAATCTAGGCGTTATCCGCTTAGATGTGGATTATCACGAACTAGAAAAATATGTGAAAGAACTTTCTCTAGGGGAAAATGGGTATGCCTTTGTCATCCAAAAGGACGGTACACTTATTTATCATCCGGATTCGGAGGCTTTCGAGTCAGTTGATAAGCAAATGTCGGTACAAGAAATATCCAATAGTCCAATGGATTCAATGGTGTCTGAGGATTTTTTTGTCCATAAAAGCCCTATTGAAAATAGCGATTGGATTTTAGTGGGTGTTAGCTCATTTAGTCGGTTTAAAGAAGACTCAGTAAAACTACTTGGGATTGTCAGTGTTGTTGGAGTGCTTAGCTTGCTCATTTGTATGTTAGGTATTTTTACATTGATACGTTATCAATTACTACCTGTTAAAAGACTAGGACAAGTGATGAGACGAGTAGAAGAAGGCGATACGACCGTTCGAGCTGAACAAAAAGGAGCTCAAGAATTCCAAGCGCTAGCAGGTACCTTTAATCAGATGCTCGAGAGAATAGAGACTTTAATGAAGGAAGAAAAAGAGCAAGAAGCATTGACCCGCATCTATGAATTAAAGGCGTTAACGAGTCAAATTAATCCGCACTTCTTGTATAATACGTTGGATACCATTATTTGGATGGCAGAGTTTCAAGACCATCAAAAGGTAGTAGACATTACGAAGGCGCTCTCTAATTACTTTAGACTTTCCTTGAATGCTGGAGAAGAAATAGTGACCTTACGTCAAGAAATCGAGCATGTCCGTCAATATCTGTTTATTCAAAAGGAACGATATGGAGATAAATTGGAATATGAGATTGATGAACCTAATGCTATTCCTGATATCAAGCTTCCAAAAATCGTTCTGCAGCCACTCGTAGAAAATGCAATCTATCATGGAATTAAAGAGTCAGAACGCCCTGGAAAAATTACGATTACTGTGTCTAAAAAAGATACTTTTATAGATATTTGTATTGCGGACAATGGGGTAGGAATCAAAGAAAATACAACGAGTACAAAAGAACTTGGTGGAGTTGGTATTAAGAATATCAAAGAACGATTGACGCTCTTTTTCGGAGAAGCTTTTTCGATGGAAATTAAATCTGAGCCTAATGCATATACGAAAGTGTATTTACACCTTCCATTAAAAGAAGAAGGACATGCGAATAGTTGACAAAACTAGGCGCTTTTCGTATACTTCTAAAGGTAAGCAATCGGATTGAGATTTTACTTATTAGAGAGGCTTGTCTGGTGAAAATAGCCATCAAAATCGTGCTCCCGATTGAAAACTTTGTAGAAATACAAACGCCCTTCCAGCGTTATCGGAATTAGAGATGAATGAACAGCTGTTTCATTGTAAGCAAGGTGGTACCGCGGTAGGACGCCCTTGCAGCAATGGGGCAGTTTTTTTATTTACAAAAAGAAGGAGAATGAAGATGAAAAAATTATCAAGTAGCGAAATTCGTCAAATGTACCTTGATTTCTTCCAAGAAAAAGGACATAAGGTTCAACCAAGTGCAAGCTTAATTCCTGTAAACGATCCAACATTACTATGGATTAACTCAGGGGTTGCCACTCTTAAGAAATACTTCGATGGAACTGAAACACCAGAAGTTCCACGTATTACAAATGCTCAAAAGAGTATTCGTACAAACGATATCGAAAACGTAGGGCACACAGCTCGTCACCATACATTATTCGAAATGATGGGGAATTTCTCAATCGGGGACTACTTCAAAGAAGAAGTAATTCCATGGGCATGGGAATTCTTAACAAGCGAAAAATGGTTAGGACTTGACCCAGACCGTCTATACGTAACTTACTATCCAGAAGATCCAGAAACAAAAGCATTATGGATGGATAAAGTGGGTCTTCCTGAAGATCATATCATTCCAGTAGAAGATAACTTCTGGGATATCGGTGCAGGTCCATGTGGTCCAGATACTGAGATTTTCTACGACCGTGGAGAAAAATATAATAACTTAGCAGAAGATGATCCAGAAAACTATCCTGGAGGAGAAAACGAACGTTACTTAGAAATTTGGAACTTAGTATTCTCTCAATTTAACCATATGCCAGACGGAACTTATCCACCATTACCACATAAGAACGTCGATACAGGGATGGGTCTTGAACGTGTAGTTTCTGTTATCCAAGATACACCAACAAACTTCGAAACAGACTTATTTATGCCAATTATTAAGCAATTAGAAAGCTTAAGCGATGGTAAGAAATACAATGAATCTAAAGAAACAGATGTATCCTTCAAAGTTATCGCTGACCACATTCGTGCGGTAAGCTTTGCGATTGGGGATGGCGCGCTTCCTTCAAACGAAGGCCGTGGATATATCATCCGTCGTTTAATCCGTCGTTCTGTAATGCACGGACAACGTTTAGGAATTCAAGGTTCATTCTTAACTAAATTAGTTCCAACGGTAGCTCAAATTATGCACAGCTACTATCCAGAAGTCACTGAAAACATGGAATTCATTCAAAAAGTGATTGCCAACGAAGAGGATCGTTTCCAAGAAACAATTCACGATGGTTTAGCAATCTTAGAAACTATTTTTGCAGACATGAAAGCTTCAAATGAAACAACACTTTCTGGAGAAAATGCATTTAAACTGTATGACACATATGGATTCCCTTATGAATTAACATTGGAATACGCAAGCGACAATGGTTTCACTGTCGATGAAGAAGGTTTCCAAGCAGAAATGCAAGCACAAAAAGACCGTGCGCGTGCTGCTCGTAATACAGAAACATCAATGAACGTACAATCTGCAGTATTACGTGATATCACTGTAGAGAGTGAATTCGTTGGATATGCTTCAACAACTGAAGAAGGCGTGTTAAAAGCGATTGTTGTAGATGATGAATTAGTTGAATCTGCACATAAAGATGCGCATGCGCAATTAGTATTCGACCGTACACCTTTCTACGCTGAAATGGGTGGACAATTAGCCGACCACGGTACAATCCAAGATGCCAGCGGTACAGTTGTAGCGAATGTCTTACAAGTGAAGAAAGCTCCTAACGGACAACCATTACACACGGTTGAAGTGTTAGGCGACTTACAAGTAAACGCAACTTACACATTAGTGGTTGATGCATCTGAACGTGCGAAAATCATTAAAAACCATACAGCAACTCACTTATTACACCAAGCATTAAAAGATGTTCTAGGAACTCACGCAAACCAAGCAGGTTCTCTTGTAACACCAACTGGTTTACGTTTCGACTTCAGTCACTTCGGACAAGTTACTGCTGAAGAATTAGCTGAAATGGAACGTATCGTAAATGAGAAAATCTGGGCTGGTTTAGAAGTTGTAACGATTGAAACTACACTAGAAGATGCGAAGAGCCGTGGGGCAATGGCACTCTTTGGTGAGAAATACGGCAACTTAGTTCGTATGGTCAACATTGGTGACTGGTCAATCGAACTTTGTGGGGGTATCCACGTTGGAAACACTCAAGAAATTGGATTATTCAAGATTGTTTCTGAATCTGGTATCGGTGCCGGCGTTCGTCGTATCGAAGCTGTTACAAGTAAAGAAGCATTTGACTTATTAAGCCATCACGAAAACTTATTAAAACAAGTAGCTGGTGAAGTTAAAGCCATCCAATTAGATATAGTGGTAGAACGTGTAGCTACTTTAGGTCAAGAATTGAAAGAAGCAAACGGCGAAATTGCGAAACTAAAAGCTAAAATCATGAAAGCTGAAGTCGCAGATGTCTTCAACAATGTAGAAGAAGTAAACGGAACTTCATTCATCACTGTAGCTCTTGAAAATAAAGAGATGGATGAATTACGTCAATTAGCAGATACATGGAGACAAAAAGGTGCGAGCGATATCTTCGTAGTAGGTACTGCTTCTTCTGATAAAGCGAACCTTTTAGTAGCCGTATCTAAAGACGCAAATGCAAAAGGATTAAAAGCAGGCGATATCATTAAGGCAATTGCTCCAGCTATCCAAGGTGGAGGCGGAGGCCGTCCTGATATGGCTCAAGCAGGTGGTAAGAACCCTGCAGGTATTCCACAAGCATTCGAATTACTTAAAGAATATTTAGCTAAATAATGTAATGCAAAATGAAACCTTCCATGGGATTTGAAGAGAGTCCCGTGGAAGGTTTTTGATTTAAAAGCAAAGGAAAGGCTTTCTAAATGTTAAGAATCGGTAAGTATCAATTGTAGTTTCATGCAAAATCTTGTAGAATAGGTATATATATTGAAATGAGGTGTCGCTATGAGTTCAATAGATGAAACAGTCCTATTTAAATTTAATGAAAAGGACGAAAAAACCGTTCAAGAAACATTAACCATCGTTTATGATGCGTTGAATGAGAAGGGGTATAGTTCGATTAATCAAATCGTAGGATACTTGTTATCTGGAGACCCAGCTTATATTCCGAGACATCGTGATGCACGTAATCTAATTCGTCGTCACGAAAGAGATGAGATTTTGGAAGAACTCATTAGACATTATATCCGCTCAACAGGAAGAGATGCCTAGTATGAGATTAATGGGATTAGATGTCGGAAGTAAAACTGTGGGCGTTGCCGTTAGTGATTTAATGGGCTGGACTGCTCAAGGGGTTGAAACAATTCCGATTAATGAGAATGCTTCAGAATTCGGGTTCAAACGTGTTGTCGAGTTAGTGGAAGAGTATGGCGTTGAAAAAATCGTCATCGGCCTACCAAAGAACATGAATAATACGGAAGGACCACGTGTAGAGGCGTCCCGTCGTTATGGTGCAAGCCTAGAGAAACGACTAGAAATTCCAATCGTCTATCATGACGAAAGACTCACGACGATGCAGGCGGAACGAATGCTTGTCGAAGAGGGTAATGTTTCAAGAAAGAAACGCAAACAAGTCATTGATATGCTAGCTGCAGTCATGATTTTGCAAAACTATTTAGATTTAAATGGAAATCAATAACAAAGGAAAGAGGAAAGAAAATGACAGAACATCACGATCACGATCATGAACATGATCACTTAGAAGGCCACGAAGGTCACGAACATATTACAATCATCGACGAAGAAGGAAATGAAATTTTACACGAAGTATTATTCACTTTCGAATCTGATGATTTCAATAAATCATATGTATTATGCTACCCAGCAGGAATTCCTGAAGGAGAAGAAGTAGAATTACAAGCATTCTCATATGTTGAAGGCGAAGATGGTACTGATGGCCAATTAAACCCAATCGAAACAGAAGCTGAATGGGATATGGTTGAAGAAGTATTAAACACATTCTTAGCTGAAGAAGATTTATAATCAATAATAGAGCTTGGGGGATACCTCAAGCTTTTTTTGTTGTAGGAGCACTGTTTATGATTGACTTTCTTCATTTTTCAATAAGAATGAGGTATAATAACTACAACTATGGATATCATTTGATACCAATTTAAGGGGGAAAACAATGTCTCAAGAAGAACATAAAAAACATTCCTTAATTTCTGATACGGATACGAAACGTGATATTCGTAAAAAGGAAACTTCAATTATCAAAAAGATAATGAAATATTTTATGATTGCACTTTTAGTAATTGTCCTAGTAGGGGGATTCTTTACTTGGAATTACATTAAAGGAGAAACACAACCAGTTGATACAGCTCAAACAGAACTTGTTTCCTTTGAAATTGAACAAGGCGCATCTGTCAAAGAAGTATCAAAAGCGCTTGAAGAAGAAGGAATTATCCGTAATTCAAAGCTGTTTAATTTCTATTTGAAATTCAAAAACGTTTCTGGATTTAAATCAGGATTGTACCACGTTTCTAAAAGCATGACTTTAGACGAAATTATCGCAGAACTTTCTGGTCAAGGAAAAGATAAAGACCAAAATGCGACTAAAGTTCTGATTCGTGAAGGGGAACAATTAACAGATATCGCTAAAGAAGTTGAAAAATCAACAAAATACTCTGCCGAAGATTTCATGGCAAAAGTTCAAGACGAAGATTTCTTACGTTATTTAGTTCAAAAATTCCCGAAATTATTGACTCAATCATATAATGGCTACCAAGTAAAATATGTGCTTGAAGGATACTTATTCCCAGCGACTTACGATATGAATGACTCAAAAACACTTCAAATGTTAATTACAGAAATGGTTGCTAAAACAGATGAAGTCATGTCGAAATACTACGATAAGATTTTAGCAAGTGACTATACTTTACAAGAAATTATGGCGATGGCTTCTTTAATTGAAAAAGAGGGGTCTAAACTAGAGGATCGTAAGAAAATCTCTAGCGTATTCCATAACCGTATTAAAGAAAATATGAAGCTTCAAACAGACGTATCTGTTCAATACGCGTTAGGCGAACACAAAGAAGCTCTTTCTTTAGAAGATTTAGAAGTAGATTCTCCATATAACTTATATCAAAACTATGGCGTAGGTCCTGGACCATATAACAGCCCAAGTGAGGATGCTATCGTTGCAGCGATGGAACCAGAGAAGACAGATTACTTATACTTCCTAGCAGATATTCATACAAAAGAAATCTACTATGCGAAAACGTATGAGGAACATTTAGAGTTAAAAGCTAAGTATATTGATAATAAGGAGTAGGTCATGGAAAAGAAAAAGCCAATCGTTATCGGAGTTACAGGTGGTTCTGGGAGTGGGAAAACAAGTGTGAGTCGTAAAATTTTGGAGAACTTTCCAGATTTAACGATTTGTAAAATTGATCAAGACTACTATTATAAAGATCAAAGTCATATGCCGTTTGAAGAACGTTTAAAAACGAACTATGACCACCCATTTGCTTTCGATACAGATTTATTAATTGAACATATGAATAAATTAATCAATTTTGAATCGATTGAAGAACCCGTATATGATTACGAAAATCATACAAGAAGTGATAAAACCATCCATCAAGAACCAAAAGATGTTATCCTAATCGAAGGAATTCTTATTCTTGAAGATGAACGCTTGCGTGATTTGATGGACATCAAGGTGTATGTTGATACTGACGATGATATTCGTATCATTCGCCGTATTAAACGTGACATGGTGGAACGTGGGAGAACACTCGATTCAATCATTCACCAATATATGTCGGTTGTAAAACCAATGCATCACCAATTTATTGAACCAACGAAAAAATTCGCGGATATTATTATCCCAGAAGGTGGTTCAAATAGAGTAGCGATTGACTTAATGACTACAAAAATTGCTTCAATTTTATCTCATTTAAATTAAATTGTTAACCCCTAGGAAAGCTTATCCTAGGGGATTTTTATGGAATAAAATTTTAAAATCAAATTAAATTTCAAATTAAGACTTGCAATCTCGGTTATAAAATGTTAAAGTTTTAGCATTGTAGATTTAGATAATCTAAAAAAACGATATAGGGGAGAATCGTATGACTGAAAAAGTATTTCCAATGACGCTTGAAGGGAAAGCAAAACTTGAAGCTGAATTAGAAGAATTAAAAGTCGTTAAACGTAAAGAAATCGTAGAGCGTATCAAAATTGCGCGTAGCTATGGTGACTTATCTGAAAACTCTGAATATGAATCAGCTAAGGATGAACAAGCTTTCGTAGAAGGACGTATTTCAACGTTAGAAAAAATGATTCGTTTTGCGGAAATCATCGATGATAACAATGTAGAAAAAGATGTTGTTTCACTTGGAAGAAAAATTACGTTTATCGAATTACCAGATGGAGACGAAGAAACTTACACAATCGTGGGTAGTGCAGAAGCAAACCCAGTTGAAGGTAAAATTTCAAATGACTCTCCAATTGCCAAAGGAATTATTGGTAAAAAATTAAATGAAGAAGTGGTGATTCCAACACCAGGCGGAGAAATGAAGATCAGAATTATTGATATTCAATCTGCGTAATCGATTCATTTGAATGAAGAGAAGAGCTAGGAAATGTCCTAGCTCTTTTTTGTTGGATTTCATCCTTAAGTCTGATGGATTCATTTTTAATTCATGATAGGATTGAACGTGAGAAGATGGTATACTAATACCTGTAATGGAGGTGAGAAGATGAGGAAAATTAAACTAATCCTAATTATTTTATTAATCGGGACTATTGTATCTGCTTTAGAGATTACATCTAGAATAGGCCTATTCATCTTCTTTGCAATTGGTGTCGCAATTACTCTATCTAGTTTTGTTGTTTTTAAACGCGTTAAATTTTTAAGAAATAGTGGAATGTGCTTTGGAGCATTATTTATTCTCTTACCATTACTTTCGACTTCTGGAATTTGGCTTGGAATGATTGGAGCATTACTAGTAGTACTATTTGATAAAAATGATTTCTCGATGTCTTCCATTTCGGGCTTATTTTCAAAGAGACAGAAGCAAGAGTATATTTTTGTAGATTCGCGTGAAGACACTCCTGAGCCTGGATCCATTCATCGTTATGATTGGCTTGGTTCTCAAGTGATAGGAGATGAGCCATACGAATGGAATGACATTAATGCAGGACAGCTTGTAGGGGATACCATTATCGACTTAGGAAATACGATTCTTCCTGCCAAGGAAAATGTGATCGTCATCAGAAAAGGATTTGGTCGTGTTCGAATTCTAGTGCCATACGGAGTCGGTGTGATGATTCATCATCATGCATTTGGCGGTCAAGTGGAATTTGAAGGCCAAACGTACGCATTAAGTAATGAATCTATTCAGTTATATAGTTCAGGATACAATCGTAGCACGAAGAAGATTAAGATTTATACAACGATTGTCGCTGGGAAAATTGAGGTGATTGAAGCATGAAACAACGCCTCGTTAAAAGCTGGATGCTTTATTCAGCAGTGTATAGCTTTGTTAGTACCATTTTCCTCTTCCTATTCCGCAAATGGATTCGCTATGAATTAGTAGAGACGCTTAGTATTCAAGAGATTCTTGGGACGATTACGTTGTATTTGTTATTAATCTTATTCCTCGGTTTAATGACAGCTGGTGCAATGATGATTTTGAATCGTCAAGCAGAACGTAAAATGGGTGAGCAATTACTCATGATTCAAAGAGCAAAGTATTCATTAGTAAAAGAAGAAGAACAACCCAACTGGATTAATGAAGCAACTGTCGTAGATTTAACTGTCTTTTATGAACAGACAGCGGCCATTTCTGAACGCTTAGAAAACTTATCTCTCGAATTGCAACAATTAGGAAGTAAACCACAGTTCTTAGGAACTGAAACGAAAGAGCAAGTCATTGAACAAGAAAGACGCCGTATCGCTCGTGAGTTACATGATTCTGTAAGCCAACAGTTGTTTGCAGCAATGATGATGATTTCTGCGTTAAATGAACGTGCAGACAAGTTCGATGAGAAAGAACAAAAGCAACTGAAGATGATTGAACATGTACTCTCACAAGCGCAAGCGGAGATGAGAGCATTGCTTCTACACTTAAGACCGATTTCACTGGAAAATAAATCATTGAAAGCAGGTATTGAAGGATTACTCGTTGAATTGCAAACGAAAGTACAGATGAAGATTCATTGGGATATCGAAGACGTCCAACTACCAGAAGGGGTCGAGGATCATCTCTTTAGAATCGCACAGGAACTTCTATCGAATACATTGCGTCATTCGCACGCAACCACATTAGAAGTGTACTTACGTCAAACAGATTCCAATGTTCTCTTTAAAATAGAAGATAATGGAGTTGGATTTAATACGGAGGAAATTCTTCCAGGAAGTTATGGAATTAATAATATGAAAGAAAGAGTGCAAGGACTCGGTGGACAAGTGAAAATTGTCAGCTTCCCAAATCAAGGGACGACAATTGAAATTAAGATTCCGCTCAGTCGTAACATGGAGGGTGAATAATGATACATGTATTACTAGTAGACGATCATGAGATGGTACGACTTGGGGTGTCTTCTTATCTATCGATGCAAGATGATATCGAAGTGATTGATGAAGCTAAGAATGGTCGTGAAGGTGTTGAGAAAGCACTCGAATTAAAACCAGATATCATTCTAATGGACCTTGTGATGCCAGAGATGGATGGGATTGAAGCGACAAAAGAAATTCTTGAAAAGTGGCCACAAGCAAAAATCATCATCCTAACAAGCTTTATTGATGATGAGAAAGTCTTTCCTGCTATCAACGCCGGAGCAAAGAGCTATATTTTAAAGACGGCTTCTGCTTCTCAAATCGCAAAAGCCATTCGAGATACTTATCAAGGGGATGGGGTATTTGAACCTCAAGTAACGGATAAACTCGTGAACCGTATCCAAATGAAGCAGCAACATTTCTTACATGAAGATTTAACACAGCGCGAATTAGAAGTGTTACTCTTAATCGCTCAAGGAAAATCGAATCAGGAAATCGCTGACGAGTTGTTTATCACATTAAAGACAGTGAAGACGCACGTCTCAAATATTCTTTCGAAATTAGAAGTAGAAGATAGAACGCAAGCAACGATTTACGCGTTCAAACATCAATTGATTAAAATGTAACGAAAAGCCATTCTTGTTCTTGCAAGAGTGGCTTTTTTGATGAAAGTAATTTCTATAAAAGTGTGATAGGTAAGTGATTTGTACCCGTTTCTGAAAGTAGTTACTAAAAATAAATGTAATATTGAAAATGTTTTCTAAGGTGAGTATACTAAAAATGTAAGGGTTTTACTAAAAATAGAAGGAGGCTGTTTATGAGATTACAAGGTCAATTAATTGTATCATGCCAAGCATTGCCGCATGAACCATTACATAGTGATTATATTATGGCTCGTATGGCAGTTGCTGCACAGGAAGGAGGAGCGAAAGGAATTCGTGCCAATTCAGTGATTGACATCAAAGCAATCAAAGAGGCTGTCGATTTACCAGTTATTGGAATTATTAAACGTGATTATGATGATGCCGACGTCTTTATTACCGCTACGATGGAAGAAATTGACGAATTGATGACGGTGAAACCAGAGATTATTGCTCTGGATGCCACTACATCTACTCGTCCAAATGGACAAACGCTTGATGATTTCTACCATGAAATCAGAGCAAAATATCCAGAGCAATTACTGATGGCAGACTGTTCAACGGTAGAAGAAATGATTCATGCTGATGAACTCGGCTTTGATTTTATCGGAAGTACTTTAGTAGGATATACCAAACAAAGTAAAGGCGACAAAATTGAAGAAAATGACTTTGAAATCTTGAGAACAGTTTTAGAACGAATCAAACACCCACTTATTGCAGAAGGCAATATTGATACACCTGAAAAGGTGAAACGTGTGCTTGAGTTAGGTGCGTATAGTGTCGTTGTAGGTTCAGCGATTACTCGTCCACAACTCATCACGAAAAAATTTGTTGATGCAATTCAACAAGTAGAAAAAGATTAAACATCACTGATTTATAGTTTAAGGGGGAAAACCACATGTTTAAATTTTTACAAAAAATTGGGAAGGCCTTTATGTTGCCGATTGCCATTTTACCGGCAGCAGGTTTGTTATTAGGGATTGGTGGTGCTTTATCCAACCCGGTAACGGTGGCAACATATCCTGTATTAAATAACGATGTATTACAAGCAATTTTTAAAGTAATGAGCCAAGCAGGGGAAGTTGTCTTTGCAAACCTTTCACTTCTTCTCTGTGTGGGCTTATGTATTGGTTTAGCAAAACGTGACAAAGGGACTGCAGCACTTGCTGGGGTAACGGGTTACTTAGTAATGACTGCAACAATCAAAGCTCTTGTAGGATTATACATGGGTAAAGATGCTTCTATTGATACTGGGGTTATCGGAGCTCTCGTAGTAGGGGCAATCGCTGTTTGGTTACATAACCGCTACAACAATATTCAATTACCACAAGTTCTTGGATTCTTCGGTGGTAGCCGTTTTGTACCAATCGTAACTTCATTTGCAGCTATCTTTATTGGGGCTATCTTCTTCGTAGTATGGCCACCATTCCAACAATTATTAGTTTCAACTGGTGGATATATCTCACAAGCGGGTCCTATTGGTACATTCTTATATGGATTCTTAATGCGTTTATGTGGTGCAGTCGGATTACACCATATGATTTATCCAATGTTCTGGTTTACTGAATTAGGTGGGGTTGAAGTTGTTGCTGGACAAACAGTTGCTGGGGCTCAAAAAATCTTCTTTGCTCAATTAGCAGATCCAAACCACGTAGGTCTATTTACTGAAGGAACTCGTTTCTTCGCTGGTCGTTTCTCAACAATGATGTTCGGTCTTCCAGCAGCCTGCTTAGCAATGTATCACTGTGTACCAAAAGACCGTCGTAAAAAATACGCTGGTTTATTCTTAGGGGTTGCATTAACTTCATTCATTACTGGTATTACAGAACCAATCGAATTCATGTTCTTATTCGTAAGTCCAGTTTTATATGTTGTTCACGCATTCCTTGATGGGGTAAGTTTCTTCATCGCAGATATTCTTAATATCTCTATTGGTAATACATTCTCTGGTGGGGTTATCGACTTCACATTATTCGGGGTATTACAAGGTAACGATAAGACAAACTGGTTATTACAAATTCCATTTGGTTTAATCTGGAGTGGTCTATACTATGTAGTGTTCAGATGGTTCATCACTCAATTTAATGTAGCAACTCCAGGTCGTTTAGAAGATTCTTTAGAATCAGATGACAAACCAGTTGTTGAAACACGCGATAGCTTGAAACAAGATAGTGTTCGTATTATCGAAGCTCTAGGTGGAGCAGAAAATATCGAAGACGTGGATGCTTGTATCACTCGTCTACGTGTTGCTGTTAAAGAAGTTGATAAAGTCAACAAAGCAACCTTGAAAGAAATCGGGGCAGTAGATGTTCTTGAAGTCAAAGGTGGTATTCAAGCCATTTACGGTGCGAAAGCAATTCTTTATAAGAACAATATTAATGAAATTTTAGGTGTAGACGATTAGTCGTTTAAACTCACTCAAAAGATGGACTAGTCTTAACGATTAGTCCATCTTTTATTTTATGAAAAAAGACAAAATCTTTTTTGAAACCTGTGCTATAATGAAGGTAACAATGCAAAGGGGAAAAGCAGATGTTGTCATTTGAGAAAAAAGTAGCGCCGATGATTGAATCGATTTATGATACGTTGACACCGATTGAAAAAACGATTGCGAAATATTTCTTGGGTGTGATTCCGGAAAATGAATCGTTATCCGCACAAGAAGTATCAAAGAGATTATTCGTATCGATTCCATCCTTAACACGATTTGCTCAAAAGTGTGGCTATAAAGGATATAGGCAGTTCATTTATGATTATCAAAAGGGAAAGCAAGAAGAGACAAACTTGCATAATGATTTGACAAAAATTGTGTTGGACGATTATGCAGACCTCTTAACGAAATCCTTCTCACTCATCAATGAAGCACAGCTGATTCATGTGTGCGACATGCTCAGTAAGGCGAAGCGCGTGTATATATACGGTCAGGGTAGTTCAGGCCTAGCAGCGCTAGAGATGAAGTTTCGTTTTATGCGCCTCGGGATGATTTGCGAGGCGATTACGGATCTACATACGATGCTGATGAACCGCGTATTAGTCGATGAGGATTGCCTTGTAATTGGAATTACGGTGTCTGCAAATGAGAGTGTTGTGAATGCCGTGAATATTGCCAAGCAACAAGGAGCAAAAACCGTTCTAATTACCTCCAAGAAGAGCGACGAGTTGCAACAGGATTGTGACGAATTAGTGCTGATTGCGATGAAGAACGCCTTAGAACAAGGAACGGCAATTACACCGCAATTTCCAGTACTTGTCATTGTCGATATTTTATATAGTTACTACAAGGAAATCGATAAGGAACGCAAACGCTCGATTTTCTCAAATACATTACATGCCATTCAACCAGAATAAGGAGACGATAAAATGTTTGGATTTTTTAAAAAGAATCAAGTAGAAAAAGAAGTGCCAGTATTTGCACTAGCAGGCGGAGAAATTGTTCCCATTACACAAGTGAATGATCCAGTGTTCGCTGGGAAGATGATGGGAGATGGATTTGCGGTCATTCCAGCAAGTGGTGTGATTACTTCTCCAGTAAAAGGAGAAGTAGTGAATGTCTTTCCAACACTTCATGCTGTAGGAATTCAAACTGAGAGCGGATTAGAAGTACTCGTTCATATGGGAATTGATACCGTTGAATTAAAAGGGGGTCCTTTTGAAACGACAGTAACGGTTGGTCAAAAGGTAGATGAACATACCGTGTTATCTACAGTCGACCTAGATGCGTTAAAAGAAGCAGGGAAAGATACTGCGATGATGGTTCTTTTCACGAATATGGATAAAGTAGAATCTATCTCTATTGCAACAGAAGGAACGGTCACAGGAAAAACAGAAGTAGGGAAAGTCACATTAAAAGCTTAAGCAAAAATAACCTCCGCTCAGATTTGAGCGGAGGTTTTCGTTTGGTTTAGAAAATACGACTGCGGTATAAGCTAACGACTTTTCCTAAAATCGTACAGTTCGGTAAGATGATAGGATCCATCGTGTCGTTTTCTGGCTCTAGGCGCACGTGGTCGCTTTCGAGATAGAATCTCTTACAAGTTGCAGTGTCTTCTTCGGTCATCGCAATGACGATTTCACCGTTTGAGGCTGTTGATTGCTTACGGACAATGACAGAATCACCATCGAAGATCCCAGCATTAATCATACTGTCCCCTTTGATACGAAGCATGAATAAATCATCTGCATCGTTTTGCAATTCTGGTGGAATAGGGAAGAAGTCACTTGCTTCTTCTACAGCAAGAATGGGTTCACCGGCTGTTACTACACCAAGCATTGGAATAGCTGTTGATTTAGCGCCAATTGCCTTTAGACCTGCCATGGTTAATTCGATGGCACGTGGCTTACTTGGGTCACGTTGAATTAAGCCGTTTTTCTCAAGTCTTGATAAGTGACCATGAACGGTTGAAGTCGAAGAAAGTTGAACGGCGTTACAAATTTCACGCACTGTTGGCGGATAACCGTGCTCTTGAACTTCTTTATAAATAAACTGTAATACATCTAATTGTCTAGAATCTTTTAAATTTGTCATCGGAACATCTCCTTCTTTGAGACTAGTGTAACACACTTTGTAAACAGAAATCAAACAAATGTTCGCATGGTAGTCAGATTTTTAGGAAAAAATGTCGTCTCGTGCTACACTAGGAGACGAAGCCAAGGAAAGGAATGACAAAAAGTGTTATCAGAAGAAAAATTAAACCGTATTAATGAATTAGCGAAAAAGAAAAAAGAAGGAAAATTGACTCCAACGGAAGAAAAGGAACAACAACTTTTACGCCAAGAGTATTTAGAAGCTTTTCGTGGTGGAATGCGTAACCACATTGAAGGATTAAAAATCGTCGATGAAGAAGGAAACGACGTGACTCCAGATAAACTAAAAGCAATTCAAAAAGAAAAAGGATTGCATAACCGAGACGAAGAATAGATGAGAGAAGGCTGAATATTTCAGCCTTTTTTTGTTACAAAAAATATGTGGAACACGTGAAGGAAATATGTATTTTGCAAGGGGTTACTATGTTTTATTTATCATAAAAATAACGGTTGCAAAAGCAGTCTTGGATTAGTAAAATAGAAGAGTAAGTTCCGATTAAGGAAAAAATATTTAAGGAGTGATTGTATGTTTGATAAAACCGATCAACTAGCAGTGAATACGATTCGTACATTGAGTATGGATGCGATTCAAGCTGCAAATTCAGGACACCCTGGTCTTCCAATGGGTGCTGCACCAATGGCTTATGTACTTTGGTCTAAATATTTGAAAGTTAACCCAAAACGTTCTAATTGGGTGGATCGCGATCGCTTTGTATTATCAGCAGGTCATGGATCTGCAATGTTATATGCCTTATTACATTTATCAGGCTATGACTTATCGATTGAAGATGTGAAAAATTTCCGCCAACTTGGAAGTAAAACACCTGGACACCCAGAAGTACATGACACTGATGGGGTAGATGCAACAACGGGTCCTCTTGGACAAGGATTTGCCAATGCTGTGGGGATGGCCATGGCTGAAGCGCACCTTGCTGCGAAATTCAATCGTGAAGGTTACGCAGTAGTGGACCACCACACTTATGTCTTATGTGGTGACGGGGACTTAATGGAAGGTATTTCTTACGAAGCAGCATCTTTAGCTGGAACGTTGAAATTAAACAAATTAATCGTGTTATACGATTCAAACGATATTTGTTTAGATGGACCTTTAAATAAAGTATTCACTGAAGATGTGAAGAAACGCTTCAAAGGATTAGGTTGGAACTATATTCGTGTTGAAGATGGAAACGACTTAGACGAAATCGCTGAAGCTATTGAAGAAGCTCAATGCCAAAAAGAAAAACCAACGATTATCGAAGTGAAAACCGTTATTGGTTACGGTGCTCCAAACCAAGGAACTAATAAAGTTCACGGGGCTCCTTTAGGACCTGACGGCATTGCTTCTACAAAAGCAAACTATGGATGGGAATACGGCCCATTTGAAGTGCCAGAAGAAGTGCAACACCGTTTTGACAAATTATTAGTGCAAACAGGTGAAAATGACTACAACGAATGGAAAACTTTATTCGAAGGCTATAAACAAGCTTATCCAGAACTTGCAAAAGAATTCGAAGACAGCTTTGCAGAAAACATCGAAGTCGACTTAGAAAAAGTATTACCTTCATATGAGT